>NZ_CP033204.1:3465000-3557500 GCF_022701295.1 Sphingopyxis sp. YF1 | reverse complement strand
GGGGGCACAGGCCAGGGGGTAGCGACTGTTTAGCAAAAACACAGGGCTCTGCTAAGTCGGCTTCAAGACGACGTATAGGGCCTGACGCCTGCCCGGTGCCTGAAGGTTAAGTGGAGGGGTGCAAGCTCCGAAATGAAGCCCAGGTAAACGGCGGCCGTAACTATAACGGTCCTAAGGTAGCGAAATTCCTTGTCGGGTAAGTTCCGACCTGCACGAATGGCGTAACGACTTCCCCACTGTCTCCAGGAGATGCTCAGCGAAATTGAATTCTCCGTGAAGATGCGGAGTACCCGCGGTTAGACGGAAAGACCCCGTGCACCTTTACTGCAGCTTCAGAGTGGCATTAGGAAAGAACTGTGTAGCATAGGTGGGAGGCTTTGAAGCACTGGCGCCAGCCGGTGTGGAGCCATAGGTGAAATACCACCCTGTTGTTTTCTGATGTCTAACCTCGATCCATGAAACTGGATCAGGGACCCTCTGTGGCGGGTAGTTTGACTGGGGCGGTCGCCTCCTAAAGAGTAACGGAGGCGCGCGATGGTAGGCTCAGGACGGTTGGAAACCGTCTGTTAGAGTGCAATGGCATAAGCCTGCCTGACTGCGAGACTGACGAGTCGAGCAGAGACGAAAGTCGGTCATAGTGATCCGGTGGTCCCGAGTGGAAGGGCCATCGCTCAACGGATAAAAGGTACGCCGGGGATAACAGGCTGATGATTCCCAAGAGCTCATATCGACGGAATCGTTTGGCACCTCGATGTCGGCTCATCACATCCTGGGGCTGGAGCAGGTCCCAAGGGTTTGGCTGTTCGCCAATTAAAGTGGTACGTGAGCTGGGTTCAGAACGTCGTGAGACAGTTTGGTCCCTATCTGCCGTGGGCGTCGAAATTTGAGAGGAGTTGACCCTAGTACGAGAGGACCGGGTTGAACATACCTCTGGTGTACCTGTCGTGGCGCCAGCCGCGCAGCAGGGTAGCTATGTATGGACGGGATAACCGCTGAAAGCATCTAAGCGGGAAGCCTCCCTCAAGATAAGATTTCACAGAGCCGTGGAAGACCACCACGTTGATAGATCGGATGTAGAAGCGCGGTAACGTGTGGAGCTAACCGATACTAATTGCTCTATTCGCACTTAAGAGTCCCGCCATCAACGACAGTCCTGTCAGGCCAAAAGCCTTCAGACTGTCCGCGAAGGACGGATGATTGAAGATCAGTCCATATTGCACGGGCATCGATTGAACCCTTTTTGACCTACGCCGGCTTCATTGCTTGGTGACCATGGCGTCAGTGACCCACCCGATCCCATCTCGAACTCGGACGTGAAACCTGACAGCGCCGATGGTACTGTGGCTCAAGCCCCGGAAGAGTAGGACGTCGCCAGGCATTGCAGCCGGCGTATGGTCGAAACACAAAACCCATTCACAAGTTCAAAGGCCGGCAGAAATGCCGGCCTTTTGCTGTTCAGCGGCCCAGGGCCGCTCTTTGGTGGCGCGGGATGGAGCAGCCCGGTAGCTCGTCAGGCTCATAACCTGAAGGTCGTAGGTTCAAATCCTACTCCCGCAACCAAAATAACCACCCCCCAACTCCCGGGCTTGCTTGCGCCCGGGGGACAGTTCGGACAATCTCTACCCCTCACTAAACCCGCCGTCCTTCCTTGAAGGTGTCGGTGACGGCAATGTTCGCGAGCCGGTCGGGATCGATCGTCAGCGGATTGTCCGAAAGCACGGTCAGGTCGGCAAGCTTGCCGGGCAACAGCGATCCTTTGCGGCCATCCTCATAATGCTGCCATGCGGCCCAGAGCGTCATCGCCTTCAGCGCGACATCGACCGGCACGCGCTGGTCGGGCCCCAATATGTCGCCCGAGCGCGTGCGGCGGGTGACCGTCGCCGACAGCACGCGCATCGCATTGGGATGCGCGACGGGGGCGTCGTGGTGCGAGGTGAAGCGCATGCCGCGGCGCAACGCCCATCCGCACGGCGAGATATTTTCGGCGCGCCGCGGCCCGAGCACCGAATCGCGGTGCCAGTCGCCCCAGTAGAAGGTGTGCATCGGAAAAAAGGAGGGGACGATGCCAAGGGCTTTGAGCTGGTCGACCTGATCCTCGCGCGTTACCTGCCCGTGGATCAGCACCGGGCGCCGGTCGGCGGCGCCATGTTTTTTCGTCGCCTCGCGCACCGCGGCGATCATCAGGTCGACCGCGGCGTCGCCATTGGCGTGGACCTGGATTTGCCAGCCGCGGGCAAAGGCCAGCTCGATGGCGTCGATCGCCTGTTTCGCGGTGATCGCCGGATAGCCGGCATAGGCCGCCGACTGGCCATCGGGGGGAATATGATAGGGCTGCGACATCCACGCGGTCTTGGCCTGCGGCGATCCGTCTATCGTCAGCTTGGCGCCGCCGATGCGGAAGCGACCGGCGTAATCCTTGCGATAGGCGGAGAGATCCATCGCATCCGGCGACGCCAGAATGTCGGGAAAGGACAGCAGGTCGATCGGCAGCCCGCCCTGCTGCGCGACCGCATCGATGAGCTTGCACGTATCGGTCGACGACCGCCCGTCCTGACAGGTGGTATAGCCGAAGCTCGCGTAAAAGGCCGCGCCCTCGCGGATCATTTCCATATTCGCCTGCGCGTCGAGGCGGGTGAAGAGCACCCCCATCATCGCGAACAGCGCGCTTTCCTCGAGCACGCCGTTCGGCTCGGTCGACCCGGCCTCGCGCCGATAGACGCCGCCGTCGGGATCTGGCGTCGCGGCGGTGACGCCCGCGGCGGCGAGCGCGGCGCTGTTGACCGACCCCATGTGGCTCGACTGGTGGAGCAGCAGGATCGGGACATCGCTTGAGATCGCATCGAGTTCGGTACGGGTCGGATGCCGTCGCTCGCGCAATTGCGAATCGTCATAGCCGAAACCGATCACCAGCCCGGTCTTGCGCACCAGGTTGGCGTGTCTGCCCATCCATTCGCGCGTGATCTTCTGAAGCGCGGGGATCGAATCGCCCGCGCCGTCGGGGGCCGGCAGCAGATTGGCGTAGCGTGCCTGCAAACCGACCATCACGACATGGCCGTGCGGATCGAAAAAGCCGGGAAGCAGCGTCCGCCCCTGCAGGTCGAAGCGCTGCGCGCCGCGGCCAGCCGCGGCATTGGCGGCGTCGAGCGTACCCGCGGCGACGATCAGCCCGCCCCGCACCGCGATCGCCTCGACGTTCGGCGCTGCATCCTCCATCGTCAGGATCGGGCCGCCGTGAAAGACCGTCACGACGCCGGCATCCTGCGCCATGACGCGCGTGCCCGTTGCGAGGAGGCCCGCCGCGATTCCGCCCTGTGCGAGCAGCATCCGGCGATCGATGGCGGCATCGGTCCAGGCCATGACGTTTTTCCCCTGTCAGAAGTTGACGACCATATTGACGAAGCCGCCGGTCCAGATCGGTGCGGTGACGTCGTTCGAGATCGAATCGACGCCCTTTCCCGGCGACGAGAGCGAGATGCCCGCGGTGAGAAAGACATTGGGCGTCATCACGCGCCGATATTCGAGGTAGAAATCGTCCGAGAGATGTTTGCGCGTCACCCCGGTGATCGGCTGCGCGATGCCGTCCTCGAACTCGACGCGGGTCGCCTGACCGAACTGGATTGGGCTGCGCAGTCTGTTGGCGCGGATGTGCGCCGCGCGAAGGGAAATCGTGTCGCGCGGACCCGGCGCGACGCTCAGCACCAGTTGATGCGCGTTGACGTTCGAATTGATGAACATCATCGACGATTTCGTGCCCGTCGACCAGGCGCTGGGGTTGCCCTCGTAATAGAGCGGATCGAAACGTTCGAGCCCGGGGGTGTCGGGATCGTCGCCGGAGAAGGTCTGATAGACATAGGAAATCGACGGCCGCCAGCGATGGCGGGTGAAGGTGTAGCCGACCTGCGCGCGCGCGGCCCATGCCTTGAGGTCGATCCGCTTGTTGCGCTCGATCGCGAGGTCGAGCCCGATCCATGCTCCTTCGAGCGGACCGCCAGCGGGTGCAAGCCGGCCATAGGCCGAAACGAAACGCAGCCCGTCGCGCCCGCCCTGGATGAAGTTCGGAACGCCGATCCCGCCGGGGGGGGCCTGCGGATAGGGTGAGGATGAGTTCAGCACCTTGCCCAGCGTCACCCCGACAAAGCTTCCGCCCTCCGCGTCGTAGCGCAGGTCGACGCCGGCGATATGCGTGCCGGTGTCATTGTCGGGCGCCTCGTTGGGATCGAGATAGAAGGCGGTTCCCTGCACTCCCCCGCTCGCGGCGGTCGCCAGCGCCGCGACCCGCCACGCCCGACGCGGCCCGAGCTTCAGTGCGCCGCGGGAAAAGCCGTTCGATCCGCCGTTGGACAGCAGCATGCCCGTTCCTGCCTTCCATTCGCGGGCGCCGAAGGAGACGTCGAGGCGGGATCCGTTTTCGTCCCCGCGCCGCAGCCCCAGATACAGTTCCTCGACGGTTGCCTGGCCGGTGTTGCCGGCGGCAAAGGCATCGGTGCCCACCGTCGTCGATACGACGACCGACGCCGCGCCATAGATGCTGGTGCGATCGTCGGGACGATGGTCGAAGGCGATCCCCGGCTTCACGTAGAATTCGGCCCATTCGCCATCCGAATCGAAGTCGCTGTTGCCCGCAACCGTTTCGGCAAACTCCCAGAACAGATTTTTTTCGGCGACTAGGTTGAGGCCCGCCTCGACGCGCGCGCGCACCTCGAGATCGTCGGTTTCGGCCAGAAGAAAGGGATTTTTTTCTTGCGCTGCGGCTCGGTCGGCGGCCGGAAAAGCCGCCCCCAGCATCACCATGGCTGCCCAGGCAGATCGGAGCATCGTTCGCACGCCTCCCTCGGCGAAGACTATCAGCATGTTGGCGCGAAAGATAGCCGCAAGTCCGGCGGTTTTCCGGATACGCGTCGCTGGACCCTGCGCCCGCCGGTGATCGTGTCCGCGCTCTGGACTCAAAATAGTTAGTATACTAATTGTATTGGGTGCATGGGCCGTTCCGGCGCGGCGGGAGAGGGAGAAAGCCATTGCGGATCGTGACCGCCGATCATGCTGTCGAGGGCGCCGAGTTCGGGGAGCGTGTCGACCGGGCGGCGGGACTGTTCGCGGCGCGCGGGATCGGCGCGGGCGATTGCGTTGCGCTGCTGCTGCGCAACGATATCGCCTTTCTCGAGGCGAGTCTCGCGTGCCGGCGCGTCGGCGCCTATTGCGTGCCGGTCAACTGGCACTTCGCCGCCGACGAAATCCTCTATGTGCTCCGCGACTGCGGCGCGAAGCTGCTCGTCGCGCACGCCGACCTGCTCGCACCCGTCGCGGCCGACGTCCCTTGCCCCGCGATCACCGTGCCGGTGCCGCCGGCGATCGCCGCAGCCTATCGCAGCGCGACCGCCGACACGGGGACGCGCGACGACTGGGACGCCGCGCTCGCCGCTGCCGTCCCCTGGACCGCGCCGTCGCCGCCCGCGGCCGATTCGCTGATCTATACCTCGGGCACCAGCGGCAATCCGAAGGGCGTAAAGCGCCGTCCGCCGGCGCCCGAACAGGCCGCGGCGAGTGAGGCGATGCGCGCGTGCCTCTATGGCATCGGTGCGGGCGCGCGGGTGCTGGTGCCCGCGCCGCTCTATCACACTGCGCCGAACCTGTTCGCGCACCGCGCGGTCGCGCTTGCCGACCTGCTCCTCCTCCCGCCGCGCTTCGATCCGGTCGCGCTGCTCGCGGACATCGCGCGTCACCGGATCACGCACCTCTATGCCGTGCCCGCGATGTTCAGCCGCCTGCTCGCGCTGTCCGCCGTCGAGCGAACGGCGCACGACCTGTCGTCGCTGCGCTTCGTGCTCCACGCCGGTGGGCCCTGCGCTCCGGCGGTCAAGGCGGCGATGATCGAATGGCTGGGGCCGGTGGTCGAGGAATATTATGGTTCGACCGAAGCGGGGCCGATCACCCATGTGTCGAGCGCCGAATGGCTGGCGCATCCGGGCACCGTCGGCAAGGCAATTCCCGGCGTCGAGATCGCGATCGTCGATGATTCGGGGCGGCCGGTGCCGCAGGGCGAGGTCGGAGAGGTGCAGTCGCGCAACCCCGGCTATCCCGATTTCACCTATCTCGGCCGCGACGCCGACCGCGCCGCGCTCGACCGCGGCGGCATGCTCGCCTCGGGCGACATGGGCTATCTCGATCCCGAGGGGCGGCTGTTCCTGTGCGACCGCAAGCGCGACCTCGTCATTTCGGGCGGGGTGAACATCTATCCCGCCGAGATCGAGGCGGCGCTGCAGACGGTCGAGGGGGTTGCCGACTGCGCGGTGTTCGGGGTGCCCGACGACGTCAACGGCGAAGCGCTGCTCGCGGTGGTCGAGCCGGTCGCGGGCGCGCGCGTGACGCCCGAGGGCATCGGCGCGTCGCTGCGGAGCCGCATCGCATCGTACAAGGTGCCGCGCACGATCCTGCTCACCGACGCGCTGCCGCGCGAGGAGACGGGAAAGATCCGCAAGCGGCTGCTGCGCGACCCCTATTGGGCGGCGGCGGGGCGCAGCATCTGAGCGCGCTGCGCGATTCGGTTTCGACTCGGTTCGGCAGCCCCCGATGCGCCGGCGATTCGCATCGGGCGCGGCGATGAACCGAGTGTCTGGCGCGGTCGCCGGAGGGGCCGGGCGCTAGCCAAAGCCCGCTGCAACTGTCACTCTACCAAAGCAGTAGAGATACTGGCGCGGCCCGTAGCCGAGACTGGCTTCCCTTGGCTACGGGCCGCCAATATCAGGCGTTTTGCTTCTTGCGCCGCACGATCGTCTGCGCATTGGTATATTCGAGCAGGCCGTCGAGCCCGCCCTCGACCCCGACCCCCGACTGCTTCATGCCGCCGAATGCCGCGGTCGGCGACAGATGCTGGGTTTCGTTGACCCACACCGTCCCGCTCGCGATGCGCTGCGCGATCGCGAACGCCTTGTCTTCGTCGCTGCCCCACACCGATCCGCCGAGGCCGTAATCGGTCGCGTTGGCGCGCGCGACGACATCGTCATAATCGTCGAAGCGGATCAGCGGGAGCACGGGTCCGAACTGTTCCTCCTGCACGATGCGGCTGTCCTCGGGCGGATTGTCGAGGATCGTCACGGGAATGAAATAGCCCGGCACATCGGCCGTCTCGCCCCCGATAAGGAATTTATAACCCCTGTCCTTCGCGTCCTGGATCAGGTCGAGCACGCGGCGGTATTGCGCCTCATTGTTGATCGGGCCGATCTGCGTGCCCTGTTCGGACCCGTCGCCTACCTTCACCGTCTTTGCATAAGCGACGAGCGCGTCGCGGAGCGGTTCGTAGATATCCTTGTGCACATACATGCGCTTGGTCGCGATGCAGATCTGGCCATTGTTGCGGAATGCGGCCCAGAACAGTTCCTCGGCGACCTTTCCGACGTCGATGTCGGGCATGACGATCGCGGCGTCGTTGCCGCCGAGTTCGAGCGTCACGCGCTTCAGCGTCGGTGCCGCCGATTCCATCACCCGGCGCCCGGTCGCGGTCGACCCGGTGAAGCTGATCTTGTCGAACCCGGGATGGCTCGTCATCCATGGTCCCAGCGCATCGCCGCCGGTGACGATGTTGAGCACGCCGGGCGGCAGCATGTCCTTGACCAGTTCGCCGAATTTCAGCGTTGCGAGCGGGGTGAAGGGCGAGGGTTTCAGCACCATCGTGTTGCCCGCGAGCAGCGCCGGGCCGACCTTGAACATCGCGAGGATCATCGGAAAATTCCACGGCGCGATCGCACCGACGACGCCGAGCGGGACGTGCCGCGTCTCGCTGTATCGCTCGTCGCTGTCCTCGTTGACCGTTACCGGCAGGTCGAGGCTCGCCGCGCCCATCAGCCAGTATCCCGCGCCCATGATTTCGCCCTCGGCCTCGGCATGCGGCTTGCCCTGTTCGGCGGTCAGCAGGCGTTTGAAGGCGTCGACGTTCGCGAGCACGGCCTGCCCCATCGCGTTGAGCGCGGCCTTGCGTTCTTCGACCGGCGTGGCCGCCCAGCCGGGGAAGGCTGCACGCGCCGCGGCGATCGCGCGGTCGAGGTCGGCCGGCGTCGCGTCGGGGACGCTGCCGATCACCTGTTCGGTCGCGGGGTTGAGCACGTCGAAACATGCGCCCCCGCGGTCGAGCCTGCCGCCGATCAGCATCGCATAGTCGCGGTCGAAATCCATGGTTTCTCTCCAGCTTTATGGTGTCTTTTTAAGGTATCAGCACGACCTTGATGCACTCGCCGCGTGCCTGCGCTGCCAGCGCCTCGTTGATCTCGGCGAGCGGAAAGGTCCGGATGAGCCTGTCGAAGGGAAAGCGCCCCGCGGCATGATGCGCGATCAGTTCGGGAATGAAGGTCTGCGGATCGCTGTCGCCCTCGATGATCCCGATGATGCGATGTCCGGGGGTCATCAGCGCGGCGATATTGACGCTGATCGCGGCATCGCGGTTCGCGGGCACACCGACCAGCCCGATCGCGCCATGGCTGCCGAGCGCGGCGAGCCCCGCCTCGATCACCGACACGACGCCGCTGGTGTCGAAGGCGAAATCGAGCCCCGCGGGGACGATCGCGCGCAACGCTTCGGCGAGATCGCCCGCTTCGGCAGGGTCGATGGCATGCGTCACGCCAAGTTCCAGTCCGAGTTCGCGCCGCGCCGCGACCGGCTCGACGAGGATGATCGTCGCACAGCCCTGGATCACCGCGCCCATCACCGCGGCGAGCCCGACCGGACCGCCGCCGAAGATCGCGATGCTCGATCCCGCCGGGCAGGCGAGCGAGTTCATCACCCCGCCCGCTCCGGTCTGGAACCCGCAGCCCAAGGGGCCGAGCAGTTCGAGCGCGATGTTCGATGTATCGACCTTCACGACATTGCGCGCGCGCGTGACGGTGAGCGCCGAGAAGGATGACTGGCCGAAGAAGTGCGAGGTTATCCTTTCGTCGCCCTTGGCATAGGCGGTCGATCCGTCGTCGAGCCGCATCCCGGCATAGTTGAGCGGCACGAAGCTCTGGCAATAGCTCGGCAGATGTTCGTCGCAGCGCGGGCAGGCGCCGCAGCTCGAAAAGCCGACGACGACTTCGTCGCCGACGGCAAGGCCCTCGACACCCTCGCCGATCGCCTCGATCACGCCTGCGCCCTCGTGGCCGAGCACGCCGGGCAACGCGAAGGGCGCGAACTGGTCGCGGAAGATCAGGTCGGTGTGGCAGAGGCCGACGCCCGCGATGCGCACGCGCACTTCGCCCGCGCGCGGCGCCTCGACCTCGATCGCCTCGATCGTGAATTCGCCCCCGGGCTGGCGCACCACGGCCGCCATCGCTTCGGTCATTCCCGTCTCCCTAATGCTGTCGCCGCGCTTCCTGCTGGCGATAATCGCTCGGCGCCATGCCGAACCAGGCGCGGAAGGCGCGGCTGAAATGGCTCTGGCTGGTGAATCCCGTCGCCTCCGACAAGGCGGCGAGGGTCAGGTCGGTCTGGACGAGCATCTGCTGCGCACGATCCAGCCTTGCCTTCATCACATATTGGTGCGGCGAGATGCCCGTCGCTTTCTTGAACAGGCGGCAGAAGTGCGACGGGGTGACCCCGGCGACCGCAGCCATCGCCTCGAGGCTATGCTCTTCCGCGGGGTTCGCGAGGACCGCGTTCATGATCTTGTGGAGGCGATAGGCGGAGAAATCGGACACCGGAATCTCGACCGGATTGCCGTGCGCGGGCGGCCCCGAGAGGATGTGCGCCTTGAGCGCACCCACCATCGCGGCGACATAGGCGGTGCGCTCCTCGGCCTGCGGCGCATAGAGTTCGGACAGGATCTGGCGCGTCAGCGCGACGCCGAGCGGATCGGCAAAGGCAAAGCGCATCTTGTTGAACTGTTCGGCGTGCGGCTGCCCCGCGAGCACTTCCGACGACATCGACAGCGTCACCACGTCGAGCTCGCCGTCGACCAGCCAGCCGGTCGGCATGCCCGCGGGGACGATCGTCGCGCAGCCGGGGATCGAACTCGTCTCGGTCCAGCCGTCCCTGTCCCATGTCTTGACCTGCGGCTTGCCGGCGACATGGACGGTGAAGATCGGCTGTGGTAGCGCGGGGAGCGTGTAGCTGCCGACGAACTGGCGCCAGCGGCACAGCGACCAGCCGTCGCCGAACGATCCCATCTCGACGTCGGGCGCGCGGCCGAGGACGTCGCAGATGATCGCCTTGTTGTCCCAGACGCTCTCGTTTCGCATTCTTCTTCCTCAGGCCGTCAGCCTGATCTCGAGCCGCTTGAAGCCGTTGATGAAGTTCGACCGCACGCGGCTCGGCTCTCCCATGATCTCTATGCGCCGAACATGACGCGCCATTTCGGCAAAGGCGAGTCGCAATTGCATCTCGGCGAGGCGCGAGCCGACGCAGACGTGGACGCCCGCACCGAAGGCGAGATGCTGGCGGATCGGACGCGCGATGTCGAAGGCGTCGGGATCGGGAAAGACCGCCGGGTCGCGGTTGCCCGCGGGGTAGAAGACGACGACCTTGTCGCCCTTGCGGATGACCTGGCCGCCCAGCTCGGTGTCGCGCGTCGCGGTGCGGCGCATGTGGATGACGGGGCTGGCGTGGCGCACCATTTCCCTGACCGCGTTCGGGAGCAGCGTGGGGTCGGCGCGGACCCTCTCCCATTGATCGGGGTGGTTCGCAAAGGCGATCAGGCTGTGGTTGATCGAGTTGCGCGTCGTCTCGTTGCCGCCGACGAGCGCGAGGATGAGGTTGCCGATGAAGTCGCCGAGCGGCACGGGCTGCCCGTGGATCTCGGTGTTCGCGAGCAGCGAGGCGATGTCGGAGCCGGGGGTAGCGCGCCGCTCCTCGAACAGCGCCGCGGCGAAGCCGATGAACTCGCCCATCACCGCCGCCATCGCTGCGGGCGACTGGCGGAAATCGGGATCGTCCTCGCCGACGAAGGCGTCGGTCCAGCGGTGGAGGTCGTGCCACATCTCCGCCGGCACGCCGAGCAGTTCGGCGAGGGTGAGGAGGGGCAATGGCACGGTCAGGAGCGGGAGGATGTCGACCGTCTCGTTCAGCGGCACGTCGGCGAACAGCCGTTCGACGCGTTCGGCGATGCGCGTCTCGATTCCTTCCAGCCGCCCCGGCGACAGCGCGGGCATCACGAACTTGCGATATTGCGTGTGCGTCGGCGGGTCGCGCGAGATGAAGGGGATGCCGATCGCCGCTTCGCCGGCACCGGTCAGCCCGACCTCATTCTCGTTGAAGATGCGGTGCCCGCCATTCTCGTGCGCCGAGGAGAAGAGATCGGCCTGCCGGGACACCTGGTTGATCTCGTCGAATCCCAGCACCGCCCAGAAACCCGCGCCATCGCTTTCGGGGTTCCAGTGGACCGGGCCCGCAGCGCGCAAGGCTGCGAGCTCGGCATAGGGCATGCCGCCGACATAGAGGTCGGGGTCCTTGAGGTCGACGGCCGCCACGATCAGAAGCCGTAGCGCAGGCTGACGCCGTAGGTGCGCGGTGCCGCAGGGATCAGGAAGTTGAACGGGAAACCCGCACCGCGCAGGTCGAGGCCGTAACCATAGGTCTTGCGGTCGAAGATATTGTTCGCGAACGCCCGGACCGTCAAATTGTCGTTGCTCCAGCTCAGCGATGCGTTGACCTTGGCGTTGGCGCGCTGTTGCAGTTCCGAATTGACCTGCGGCGTGCCGGGCGCGTCGATGTCGTTGAACGGCGAGAAATATTGGCGGCTCGAATAGGCCATGTTCGGCGCGAAGGTCAGCGTGCCGCCGCCGACCTCGACCATGTCCCATTCGAAACCGAGCTGCGCGGTGAGCTTCGGCGCGAAGGGCAGTTCGTTGCCCGAAAGGTCGGCGCCCTGCAGCGTCAGCCTTTTATATTTCGAGTGCAGCCAGCCGAGCGCGGCGTTGACGCGCAGCCCGTCGGCCGGGCGCAGCGTCGTTTCGACCTCCACTCCATAGACTTCCGACGCCGGTGCGTTGACGAGGAAGGAGACCGGCCCCGCGCGCGTGTCCTGCAGCTGCTGGTTCGAATAGTCATAATAGAAGGCCGAAGCGGCATAGGTCAGCAGCCGGTCGGCGGTGCGCCCCTTGATCCCGACCTCATAGGCGTTGACGCGCTCGGGTTCGATATAGCCGATCCCCGCAGACGAGGTGTAGCCGCCGCCGTTGACCGCGCCGGCGCGGTAACCGCGGTTGTAGCTCGCATAGACGAGCGGGCCGTTGTCGAACGTATAGCTCAGCGCGATACGGCCGGTCAGCGCATCGTTGGTGTCGGCGAGCGCGAAGCGCGCATCGGGATCATAGGCGCAGGTGCCCGCGACCCCGGCGCACGGCACCGTCGTTGCGATCGGGGTCGGCGTGTCGTCGACGCCGCCGACGAACAGATAGGCGAAGGCGTCATCGTAGCGCGACTTGTCCTTGGTGTAGCGCGCGCCGACCGTCAGCACGAGCCGCTCGGCAAGGTCGATGTCGGCCTGCCCGAACACCGCATAGCTTTTGCGCACCTGCCGGTAATGCTGGAAGAAGCCGCCCGCGGGGGGCAGCGGCAGGTTGAAGCGATTGTCGGTGATGTTGCGGTCCCAGCCGTAGAAAAGGCCGCCGACGAAGGCGATGCCGTCGCCGTCATAATTGGCGCGCAGTTCCTGGCTGAACTGGCGGTAGCGCGAGCGCCAGTTGATATCGAGCAGGTCGAGCGGCGAGCCGTCCGCCGCCTGCTGCAGGTCCTGCTTGCCGCCGTCGTAGCTGGTGATCGAGGTCAGGCTGAGCGTGTCCGAAAGTTCGAGCGCGATATTGGCCGAAAAGCCCCACGCGTCGGTGCGGTTCTCGCCGATCCGATTCTCGTTCGTCTCGAAAAAGCCCAGCCCGGTGCGAAAGGGTTCGAGCCCGTGCACCGCCGCCTGCGTCCCGCGGTCGCGGCCGGCATAGGCGCGCAGTACCACGTCGAGCGTTTCGGTCGGCTTGATCCGCAGCGACGCGCGGCCCTGCAGCGTGTCAACCGAATTGGCGTCGCGGCCGCCGGGGAAGACATTTTTGATCTGCCCGTCGCCCTTGGCGTAGTTCGCCGCAAGGCGAAGCCCCGCGACATCCTCGGCGAGCGTCGCCTCGGCGGCGCCCTGCGCGGTGATCGTATCGAAATTGGCGTAGCCGACCTGCACATAGCCGTTCGTCCCCGACAGGCCGGGCTTCTTCGTGATGAAGTTGATCGCGCCGCCGGTGGTGTTGCGCCCGAACAGCGTCCCTTGCGGCCCGCGCAGCACCTCGATGCGGTCGAGGTCGAAGAGGCCCATGCCGTGGCTGGTGCGCGGCGCGAGATAGACGTCGTCGAGATAGACGCCGACGGGCGAGGCCTGATTGCTGTTATATTCGTTCGCGACCCCGATGCCGCGCAGCGAGAAATTGGGCTGCGTATCGCCATAGGGGCTGTTGATCTGGAGGTTCGGGACGGCGTCGCCGAGCTGCGCCGAATTGGTGATGCCGCGTTCGGCCAGCGTGTCGCCGCCGAGCGCGGTGACCGCGAGCGGCACGTCGAGCAGCGATTGTTCGCGGCGCTGTGCGGTGACGACGATGTCGCCGTCGGCTGCGCCGTCAGCGACCGGAGCGGATGTTTCCTGGGCCAGCGCGGCGGTTGATGCGGTCGCGGCCAAGGTCGCCAGAAGGGCGCGTTTGAAGCGCGGATATGCCATCGTCTTTCTCCCATCAACGCGCCTCTGCGGGCGCCGTTTCGGGAGGAAGGCTAGACGCGATGCCGGCGACGGGCTTTAGCCGGGCTTGCAACGAGTTTTGACATTTCTTGCGCGGGGTGGGCCGCCGGCCGCCCTAGACCAGCCGGGTGTCGATCGGCAGCCCGCCTTTCAGCGTCAGCGTCACCGGCGTGCGCTCGGCGATGTCGGCGAGGCGCGCGGCCTGTTCGTCGTCGAGCCCGGTGATCTTCAGCGTGCGGTCGATGCGGCGGTCGGGATGCTGGCCCGACAGGCGCAGTCCGACCTCGACCGACTCGAGCGGCCATTGCTTGCGGTCGGCGTACATGCGCAGCGTGATCGCGGTGCAGGCGCCGAGGCTGGCGAGCAGCAGGTCATAGGGCGCGGGGCCGACCGCGCCGCCGCCGAGCGCGGGGGGCTCGTCGGCGATCAGACTGTGGCCGCCGACGTCGATGTCGGTGCGATAGCGGTCCTTGCCGATCGTGGCGGTGCCGTGGGCCATGCGTTTCTCTCCTGCAGGCGGGTCAGGCGGCGACGGTGCGCCGAAGCCATGGAACGAGCAAGGCCTCGACCTCGGTCGCGCGCTCGGCCTGCGTCCAGTGGCCGCACCCCGCCAGCATATGCGCCTCCAGATCGGGAACGACCGCGCGCATCAGCGGGATCGGATCGGCGGTGCCGAGGATCAGCGCCGGATCGCTGGTGCCGCCGATGAACAGCGCGGGGCGGCGAATGACGGGATCGAACGCGGCGGCCCAGTCGAAATCGCGGCCGTGGTTGCGGTAGCGGTTCAGCGTGCCGGCGAAACCGGTGCGCGCGAAGGTCGCGGCGGCATGGTCGAAATAGCCCGGTTCGAGCCAGCCCGGCACCGCGTCGGGGAATCGCAGCCCGTCGAGCAGCGCCGCGCCGTGCGGCTTGTCGTTCGGCCAGTCGCCGGGCGCGGCATCGCCCGATATGCAATGGTAGAAGGCGCGCAGGAACAATGCGGGATCGGCTTCGAGTTCGGCCTCGGCGACGCCGGGCTGCTGGAAATAGGCCTGATAGAAAAAGCGCCCCTTGTCGGTGAAGCGCCGCGTGAAGATCGCGTCGAAGGGCGCGGCGGCGCGGCCGAGCCAGGGGATCGAGAGCGCGGCGACCGCGCCGAAGCGGTCGGGGCGCGCCATGATGCTGTTCCACACGATCGAGGCGCCCCAGTCGTGGCCGACAAGCGTCACCGGTATGCCGGGAGACAGCGCGTCGGCGACCGCGACCAGATCGGCGACGATCGCCTCCATCCGGTACGCTTCGATCGCGCCGGGGCGGTCGCTGTCGCCATAGCCGCGCACGTCGATCGCGCAGGCGGTATAGCCGGCGGCGGCGGTGGCGGGGGCAAGGCGGTTCCACGACTGGCGCAGTTCGGGGAAGCCGTGGACGAACAGGACGAGCGGCCCGGTGCCGTGGACGTCGGCGGCGATGCGGGTGCCGTCGGGGGTGGTGAAATAGGTCGGTCTCTCGTCCACCATTGCACGCCTCAACCCCTCACATCCTGTTATGTGCTTCCCTATCCTCCCTGCGGCGAAGCCGTGGGGAGGGGGACCATCCGAAGGATGGTGGAGGGGCTGTGACGGCAGCGCCATCGCCCCTCCGTCAGCGCTTCGCGCTGCCACCTCCCCATGGCTTTGCCACAGGGAGGATCAATCCGCGCGCTGACCCTGACGCCAGGCGGTATCGCCGGGCAGGCCGAGGCGCAAGGCGGCCTGCCACGCGGGTGACGCGGGATCCTTGCGACGCTCGGCGAGCTTGCCCATCGCCTTGACCATGATCCGGTCGCGCAGGCCGAGATCATGTTCGGGACCGAGCGTGAGCCGCTGGCGCACCACCGGCGGCAGCAGCGACACTGCGGCGCGCGCGAGCGCCTTGTGCAGGAAGCGCGGCACCGTCGGTGCGGCGCGGCCCGAGCGGATGATGTCGAGAAATTCCTCGTTGATCGGGTGCGATTCGAAGCGCGGCAGCAGCGCGTCCATCATCGCGAGGAATTCGGCCTCGGACTTGGGCGCGTGCGTCACGCCGTAGAGCGCGGCGACGGGTTCGCCCTCGGCCCAGAAACGCGCCTGATCGGCGGGCGAAAGCGGCCGCACGAAACGGTGATAGGCGGTGAGGAAACCATATTGGGCGGTGGCATAGACCCAGTTCAGAAGCTCGGGGTCGAGCGCCGAATAGGCCTCCCCCTTCGGCGTTTCGCCCGACACCCTGGCGTGCATGCGATTGACCCCGCCGATGACGCGGCGTGCGGCGCTGGCGGGGCCATAGACGCCGACCATCGCCGCCATGCCGGTGCGCTGCGAGCGGCCGATCGGGTCGACCTTGTAGATCGAATGATCCCACACCCCCGAACGGATGCGCGCGTCGGCGAATTCGAGCAGCACCGCCGCGACCCCGCCGACCGCCATCGCGATCGGGTTCTTGAAGACGCGCCACTGGACCGATGTCGGCGCGAGCAGCGCGGCCTCGCCCGCGGGTTTGGTAAAGTCGATCGCCATCGCGGGCGGTGGATTGCTCATGCGGTTCATGCCGATCGTCTTCCGTCGCAATTGACCCTGTCGCAAAAGTTGTTATCAGGATTGATAATTCAATGCAACGGACGAGACGATGGACCTGAACTGGAGCGCCGAAGAAGAGAATTTCGCGGCGGAGATACGCGAGCTGCTGGCTGGGGCGCTGACCCCCGGCCTGCGCGCGGGGGCCGAAGGGGCGACGAGCGTCTATCCCGACCATCATGTCTCGATGGACTGGCAGGCGCGGCTGCATGCCGAGGGGCTCGCCGCGCCGCACTGGCTGCCCGAACATGGCGGGCGCGACTGGACCCCGGCAGAGTTCTACCTCTACGCTCGCGAACGCGCGCGCGCCGGGGCGCCGGCGCTGTCGCCGATGGGCATCCACATGGTCGCGCATGTCATCGCCGCCTTCGGCACGCCCGAGCAGAAGGAATATTTCCTGCCGCGCATCCTGACCGGCGAGGTGTTTTTCTGTCAGGGCTATTCGGAACCCGGCGCGGGGTCGGACCTTGCCGCGCTCCAGATGAGCGCGGTGCCCGACGGCGACGATTATGTGCTCAACGGGTCAAAGATCTGGACGACGCATGCGGGCGAGGCGAACTGGATCTTCTGCCTCGTGCGTACGTCGAAGCACGAGCGGCCGCAGCAGGGGATCACCTTCCTGCTCGTGCCGATGGACCAGCCGGGGGTGACGGTGCGCCCGCTGACGATGATCTCGGGCGAGACGATCCAGGCCGAGGTCTTCTTCGACGATGCGCGGTCGGCGCGAAGCAACGTGATCGGCGAGGAGGGGCGCGGCTGGACGGTCGCCAAATATCTGCTCGAATTCGAACGCGGCGGGTCGGCGCATGCGCCCGCGCTGGCGATGCGCGTCGACGCGCTCGCCCGGCAGGCGCGGGAAACGATGGCGGGCGATCCGGTCTTCGCGCACAAGCTCGCGAAGGCGCGCATCCGCGTCGACATCCTCGAGATGATCGAGCTCAAACTGCTGTCGGGCGCGGGGCAGGGCGAGAGCGTCGGCGTGATGGCGTCGATGCTCAAGATCCTGTCGACCGAACTCGCGCAGCACATCACCGAACTCGCGCTCGAGGCGGCGGGCCCCGCGGGACTGGCGTTCCAGCCGCATGCGGGCATGCCGGGCGCCGACGTGCCCGCGCACGAGCCGCCCGCCGACGGACATGTCACCGGCGCGGCATGGCAGGCGGTCGCGCCGCTGCGCTATTTCAACGAACGTGCGGGGTCGATCTACGCGGGGTCGAACGAGATCCAGCGGAATATCCTGGCGAAGGCGGTGCTGGGATTGTGACCCTTTCATCCTCCCTGTCGCGAAGCGATGGGGAGGGGGACCGTCGCCGAAGGCGATGGTGGAGGGGCCGGCAACGTCGCGCCATTGCCCCTCCGTCAGCGCTCCGCGCTGCCACCTCCCCATGGCTTCGCCACAGGGAGGATCAGGAAGCCATCGCCGCCGCATAGCGCGCGACATGAAAATCGCTCGTCCCCAGCCTTTGCCCGATCGCGGTCGCCCGCTTGAAATAATGACCGACGCGCAGCTCCTCGGTCATCCCCATCGCGCCGTGGAGCTGCACCGCTTCCTGTCCGATCGTGCGCAGCGCGTCGCCGATCGTCGCCTTGGCGGCAGCGGTCGCCTGTGCGTCGCCGGGCTTGAGCGCCGCGAGCATCGCCGCGGCGGAAATCGCCTCGCGCAGCATCAGCATGTCGACCATGCGGTGCTGGAGCGCCTGAAAGCTCGACAGCGTCGCGCCGAACTGGCGGCGCTGCTTGGCGTAGAGCAGGGTGTCGTCGAGCAGCACGCGTGCGAGCCCGGCCGCCTCGGCGGACAGCGCGGCGATGGCGGCGTCGATCGCCGCCTGCAACGCCGCCTCGCCATCGCTCCCGCATCCGATTTCGGCGGCGCCGTCGATCCACAGCCCGTCGAGGTCGATGTCGGCCGCGGGCATGTCGTCGATCGTCCAATAGGGTTGCAGCCGGCCCGCCAGCGACGCCGCGGGGACAAGGAACAGGCGCAGGTCATCTTCGCCGTCGCGCGCCGGGACGACGATATGGTCGGCCTCGGCTGCGAAGCCGACCGCGATCTTGCGGCCGGTCAGCGTCCATCCGTCATCGGCGCGCGCCGCGCGCGCCGCGATCGCGCCGATGTCGCCGCGCGTCGCGGCTTCCTCGATCGCGGTGACGATAAGCGCTTCGCCGCGCGCGATCGCGGCGGCGCGTGCCGTTTCGTCCAGCGCCAGCAGCAGGCCGGCGGTCAGGACGTGGCAATCGATATAGGGGGTCACCGCGAGCGCGGCGCCGAGCTCCTCGGCAACGATCATCGCCGCGACGCGGCCGCCGCCGAAGCCGCCGACATCGCCGGGCAGCGCCGCCGCGCCGATCCCGATCGCCGCGTCGGCGGTGCGCCAGAGCGCGAGCTGCGCGCCTGCGTCGCGCATCGCCCGGCGTTTTTCGAACGGCAGTTGCTGGGTCAGGAAACGCGCGAGCGAGTCGCGCAGCAGGCGTTGGTCGTCGTCGAGTTCGAGCTTCATGCCCGGGGCTATGCGCCCGCGGGCCTTAATTATCAAGTCTGATAATTTTTGACCAGTCCCGCGAGCAAGGTTTCGACCGTATGCTGGCGATAGCGGGCATGGAGGTCATCGTCGGCGTGCGGCTTGCCCTTGAACACCACCTGCAGGGTGAGGCGGTTCGAATAGAGGCCGTCCGCCGCGCCGATCGTGTTGAAGTAGAAAAGCTTGGGATCGACAGGGTGGAATTCGCCCGCGGCGATGCCCTCCTCGATGATCCGCGCCTGTGCCCCCGCGATTTTCGACAGCAGTTCGTCGCCGATGTGGCGGACGCGCTCGGGCTCGGCGTCGCGGACCATATACTGGATCAGGCGGTTGAGGTACGGGATGCGGTAATAGGTGTCGAGGATGCCCTCAAGATGGATGCGCATCCGTTCGGTGGGGGCGACCGCCAGCCGGAACAGCGCGTCGAGCTGGCGGATCGCGCGGATGACGTCGCGATCGAGCAGCGCCGCGAGCATGCCTTCCTTGTCGCCGAAATAATAGCGGATCATGCCGTGGTTGACCCCGGCGCGCGCGGCGATCTCGACGATGCCGATGTCGATCTTGTCCTGTTCGCGCATAAGCGCGCTCGCGGCATCCAGCAACGCGTCGCGAATCGATCCGCGCGTCCGGGTTTCCGCCTTTGCTGCTCGGGTGGCCATTGTCGCTCCTTGCGCCCGAAAGACCATTGTTGCCTGCAAAATGCAAATGCTGGTTGCAATATCTATCATGACTGATAACTATCACCTCTGATAATAAGCTTCATCAGGGAGAGTGATCATGGCGGTTGGGGTGCGTGCAATGGGTCTGGCCGGCGTGGCGCTGGCGGCGGTGCTGGCAAGCCAGCCGGCGATGGCGCAAACGGGGGCCGGGGAAGCGCCCGCCGCGGCGAAGGCCGATCCGGCCGACGACGGCGCGATCGTCGTGACCGCGCAGCGCCGGGCCGAGAGCATCAACGACGTCGGGCTCGCGATCCAGGCCTTTTCGGGCGACACGCTGAAGGACCTGCGCGTCACCTCGACCGAGGATCTGCAGGCGGTGGTGCCCAGCCTCAATGTCTCGCGCGGCTATCAGGGCATCCCGATCTACACGCTGCGCGGGATCGGCTTCAACACCATCAACCTGTCGGCAACCTCGACCGTCGGCACCTATCAGGACGAGGTCGCGCTCGCCTATCCCTTCATGAACAGCGGCCCGGTCTACGACCTCGAACGCGTCGAGGTGCTGAAGGGCCCGCAGGGCACGCTCTACGGGCGCAACACCACCGGCGGGCTGGTCAACTTCATCAGCGCCAAGCCCAAATTCGGCACCTTCGCGGGCGGCGTGACGGTCGAGGCGGGGAGCGAGAAGACGCTCAACAGCGAGGGCTATCTGAACATCCCCGTCGGCGATGCGGTGGCGATCCGCGCCGCCTTCCGCACCGAGGACAGCTGGGACGGCTGGCAGAAGAGCGTCTCGCGCGACGAGGATCTGGGCGAGGTGCACCGCTATGGCGGCCGCCTCACGCTGACCGCCGAGCCGGTCGACGGCATGAAGATCGAGCTGGCGGGCAATTTCTGGATCAACAAGTCGGACACGCTCGCGGGGCAGGCGGTGGGCTTCACCCCGAACACCGATCCGGCGAACGGCACGATCTTCAGCCTGTTCAACGCGGCGGGGCTGCCCGCCTATGTCGCGGCGAACAAGGACAAATGGGATTCGGGCAGCGCCGACTGGGCTCCGCTCTCGCAGCGCGGCCCGAACATCGGTCGCGGCACCGGCATCGACGGCCCGCTTCAGGAAGACAGTGACTTCCTCGGGCTGCGCGGGCTGATCCAGTTCGACCTGACGAGCGATCTGAGCTTCATCTCGCTCACCGGCTACAACAAGGTCAACCGCGACGCGACCTACGACTGGAGCGGTGCACCCTATGAAATCCTGATCCAGCGCGCGCAGGGCAAGATCGAGAGTTTCTCGCAGGAACTGCGTTTCCAGGGCTCGACCGGCCCCGCCGAATGGGTCGTCGGCGGCTATTATGCCAAGGATGTCGTCAGCGACACCAACCAGACCTTGCTCGGCCAGAACGCCAATGTCGGTGCGATCCGCGCGCTGGTCCTCCAGCTCGGCCTCCTGAACACGCCGTTCAACAGCCAGGGCTTCACCGCCGCCGACGTCGCGACGGCCTTTCGCACCTATCGCGACGTTGCGGATTTCGACACCGAAACCTTCAGCCTGTTCGCCAGCGCCGACTGGGAATTGTCCGAAACGCTCAAGCTGACGACGGGGGTGCGCTATACCGAGGACCGGCAGGAATATCAGGGCTGCTCGCGCGATCTGAACGGCTCGATGCTGCCCAACGTCAACCTCTTCAACCGCGCCTTCTTCTTCCAGGTCTATGGCGCCTTCACCGCGCCGATCACCGAAAACCAGTGCAACACCTACGACGTCGATACCGGTACCTTCGGGCTTGTCACCTCGGACCTCAAGGAAGACAATGTCGCCTGGCGCGGCGCGCTGACGTGGGAACCGACCGACGACACGCTCGTCTATGCCTCGGTCAGCCGCGGCTACAAGTCGGGCTCGACCCCGGTCAACGCCGCGAACATCGCGACGCAGAACCGCCCGGCGCGACAGGAACAGCTCACCGCCTATGAACTCGGCACCAAGCTGGCGCTCGCCGACCGCAAGGTGAACCTCAACCTCGCCGCCTTCTATTATGATTATCGCGACAAGCAGCTCGCGGTCTATTTCGCCGACCCGATCTACACGACGCTGCTCCGCCTCGACAACATCCCCAAGTCGCGCGCCTACGGCCTCGACGGCGACGTCAGCATCCAGGCGACCGACAGCCTGAACGTCACGCTCGCGGGGACCTGGCTCAAGACCGAGATCCAGGGCTATGTCGGGATCAACGCCGCGGGCGCGCCGTTCGACTTCGACGGTTTCGCTTTCCCCTACAGCCCCAAATTCTCGGGTTCGGCGACGATCACCTACGACACGTCGGTCGGCGATACGCTCGGGCTGCGCGCGATCGTCAACGGCCGCTACCAGTCGAAGACCGGCAGCACGATCGAGGATTTCGCGCCGCTCGAGATCAAGGGCTACGGCATATTGAACGCCAGCCTCGCGCTCTACGAGCAGGACGGCCAGTGGGAGGTGTCGGTCTGGGGCAAGAATATCACCGACACCTATTATTGGCAGTCGGCGGCGACCAACGCGAACACCGCCGTGCGCTTCCCCGGCCGCGCGCCCTCCTATGGGGTAAGTGCGAAGGTGAATTTCTAGGCGTCCAGGCCCCGCCCCGCCGTGCGTCGGCGGGGCGGGGTGGATGCCTTCCCCGGCTCTGCACGCTGCTGCGTGCCGGAGATACTCCCGCGCTGTAACCCACCGCATCCCGCATCGTTTACGCCGCCTTTACCGTTCCCGGTGCACAAGATTCGCCGATGTTTGCGACTGGGGACATATGATGGACAGCATGCGCGGGCTGCTTTCGGGCAGTCACGACCAGGGCGATGGCGCGATCGATGCGCCGCCGGTCGTCGGCGTCGACGAACGCCGGATGCAGGTGCGGGCCTATAACCACTGGGCCTCGCTGCTCGCCGATCGCGCTTACCCCTCGGTCGAGGATCTCGACCTCGACCGTGCCGGCGACTTCGGTCCCTATTCGGTGCTGCTCGATTTCACCCAGGGAATCGAAAATCCCGCCATCGCCTTTCTCGGAGACCAGCTGCGCGCCGAATCGCGGATCGACGACGACGTCCACTATATTGCGCAGGTGCCGGGGCGGTCGCTGCTGTCGCGGCTGACCGACCATTATCTCCAGATCATCGCCAACCGTGCGCCGATCGGCTTCGAGGCCGAATATGAGAGCGACCGCGGCCAGACGATCATGTATCGCGGCATCCTGCTGCCCTTCTCGTCCGACGACGACACGATCGACTTCATCATGGGGGTGATCAACTGGAAGGAAGTGGCGCCCGCCGAACAGGAAGCCGAATTGCAGCTGTCGGTCGAGCAGGCGCTGCGCAGCGCCGCGCCGCTGACCGCGCCGGTGCCGGTGTGGGCCGACGGCCCGGGCGAGCATGGCGAGGACGATCCTGCACCCGGTTTCGCCGCGCTGGCGGCGCTCGACGACGGCGCCGACGCGGTGGTGCCCGACACCGGGGCGGGGCTCGCCGACTGGCTTGCCGCCGCACGCGAAACCGCCGAACGGGCGCTCGCCGCCGACAGCCGCAGCCGCAGCGCGCTCTATCAGGCGGTCGGCAAGGCTTGGGATTTCGCGCTCGCCGCCGAGGCGCAGCCCGAAGAATTCGCCGATCTGCTCGCCGATGCCGGGCTGAAGGCGCAGGCGCGCGCGCCGATGACGCCGCTGGTCAAGCTGGTTTTCGGCGCGACCTACGACAAGACCCGCCTTGCCGAATATGCCTGCGCGCTGGCGCATGCGCGCGAAACGGGGCTGGAGCGCGGGGCGCTTGCGCCCTATCTCGACGCCTATCCGGGCGGGCTCAAGGGGTTGGTCCGCGACGAACGCGCAAAGCGCCGGCCCGCCGCCGCGAAGCCCGACGGCGGCGCGTCGCTCGGCACGCTGCGCGCGGCGCAGCCGGCGCTGGTCCTCGAACATGATGCGGGCGACGCCGAATTCGTCGTGCTGATCGCGCGCGCGATGCCCGGCGGGCATATCGGCATCGTCGCCAAGGCGGCCGACGAACCCGCGCTCGTGGCGCGGCTTGCCCGCGGCGCCCATCTGATCGCGCCGGGCGCCTGAGCGCGGCTGCGTAACAGACAATCCGAAACTTGAAATAATTTTACGCGCGCGTTTCGCGGGGTCTTGAGCCGCGCGCGCGGCAGGCGCATAGGGGCGGACAGCGAACGGGCCAGCCGATCGTGGCAAGGGTCCGTCGTCCCGCTACTGGATGCGCCCACCCATGCCCAAAAAAGATTCCGACGTCGCCGACAGCCCCGCACAGGAGGCGCCGGCACCCGCGGCCGTTCCCGCAAAACTGACCAAGGCCTATGTCACCGCGCTGCGCGGCAGCGCGCTGCCCGGCGAGGATGACGATCTTCACGCCGCGGCGCTTGCCGACGCCGGCGAATTCGCGGCGCGCGCGTCGCTCGACCGCAAGGCGGGCAAGCCCTCGCTCTTGCTCGAACCGATGGTTGCCGACGGTACCGACCGCCGCATGCGGCTCGCGGTGATCAACGACGACATGCCCTTCCTCGTCGATTCGGTGTCGCAGATCGTCGGGGCGCAGGGCCTTGCGGTGCACCGCATCCTTCACCCCGTCGTCTCCGCGGCGCGCGACGCATCGGGTCATCTGACCGCGGTCGAACCCGCGCGTCCCGGCGCCGTCGATCGCGAATCGGTGATCTACATGGAGCTCGAGCGTGGCGACGCGCGCGCGCGCCGGCGCCTGCTCGACGGCCTCGAAGCCGCGCTCGCCGACGTGCGCGCCGCGGTGACCGACTGGAAGGCGATGCGCGCCGCGATGCTCGCCGATGCCGCGATGCGCGCCGACGGCGAAGGCGCCGAGCTCCTGCGCTGGTTCGAGGGCGGGGCGATGACCCAGCTCGGCCACGAATGGCGGACGCGCGCCGGCAAGGCGCAGGATGCGCTCGGCATCGCGCGGTCCTCGTCGAGCGACCTCCTGTCGCCCGCCGGGCTCGAAGCGGCCTTTGCCTGGTTCGACAAGGGACGCGCGGCGCCGCTGCTGATCAAGTCGAACCGGCTGTCGTCGGTGCATCGCCGCGTGCTGCTCGACCTCGTCGTCGTTCCCGAAATGAAGGGCAAGAACGTCGAGCGGCTGTCGATCCACGCCGGCCTGTGGACCAGCGCGGCGCTGTCGACGCCGACCGCGAAGGTGCCGGTGCTGCGCGCGCAGCTCGACGCGCTGATGACGAAATTCGGCTTCGACCCCGCGGGCCACGCCGGCAAGGCGCTGGCGCATGCGCTGACCGCGCTGCCGCACGACCTGCTGATCGCCTTCGATGCGCAATCGCTCGAGGATCTTGTCCTCACCTCGATGTCGATCACCGACCGCCCGCGGCCGAAGCTGGTGATGGTGCGCAGCGCGCTGGGGCGGCATCTGTTCGCCTTTGTCTGGCTGCCGCGTGACGAGGTGTCGACCGGGCGCCGGCTCGCGGTCGAATCGCTGCTCGTTCGCGAAGCGCAGGCGGGGGTGATCGGCTGGACGATGGTGCTCGAGGACGGCGGCGCGGCGTTGCTGCGCTTCACGCTCGACCTGCGCAGCGGCGGGGTCGTGCCCGACGCGGCAAAGCTCAACGCGCAGCTCGAACAGATGGTGCGCGGCTGGCAGCCTGAGGTCGAGGCGGCGCTGGCGAAGCGCGGCGATGCGGGCCGCGCGGCGGCACTGACCGCGCGCTTCGCGCCGCTCCTTCCCACCAATTACCGCAATCTCTATGACCCCGAGGAAGCAGCGCGCGACATATTGCGTCTGCGCGACCTCGACGCCGACCGCCCGCGCAGCGTGCGTCTGGCGAAAAAGAGCCTCGACGGCGACGATCTGCTGCGGCTCAAGGTCTACAGCGCGGCGGGGCCGCTCGCGCTGTCCGACGTGGTGCCCGCGCTCGAACACTTCGGTTTCGAGGTGCTCGAGGAAATTCCGACGACGCTGGGTGCCTATCGCGCGCCGGGGGCCGAGGAAGAGGCGGCCGAGCGGCCTGCGGTGATCCACGACTTCACGCTGCGCGTGCCCGCCAATGTCGACGAGACCGCGCTGCTGCCGCACGTCGGGGTGATCGAGGGCGCGATCGAGGCGGTGCTGGACGGCAAGGCCGAAAATGACGCGTTCAACGAACTGGTCATCGTGACGCAGACCGATCCGCAGGCGATCGTGTGGCTGCGCGCCTGGTTCCGTTACATGCGGCAGGGCGGGTCGAGCTACGGCATGGACACGGTGGTCGCGGCGCTGCGCCACGCCCCCGACCTGACCGCGGCGCTGGTCGAGCGCTTCTGCGCGCTGCACGATCCCAGGAAGCAGGACGCCGACCGCGCGGCCTATCTCGACAGCGAGATCCAGGCGGGCTTCGCGGGGATCAAGTCGATCGACGACGACCGCATCCTGCGGCTGTTCCACGCGGTGATCGGCGCGACGCTGCGCACCAACGCCTTCGCCCCCGCCGCGGCCGAGGCGCTGGCGTTCAAGATCGATTCGAGCCTCGTCCCCGGCCTGCCCAAGCCGCTACCCTGGCGCGAAGTGTGGGTCTATTCGCCGCGCGTCGAGGGCACCCACCTGCGCGCCGGCCCCGTCGCGCGCGGCGGGCTGCGCTGGTCCGACCGCCGCGACGACTTCCGCACCGAGATCCTTGGCCTCATGAAGGCGCAGCGCGTCAAGAACGCCGTGATCGTGCCGACCGGCGCGAAGGGCGGCTTCTATCCGAAGGCGCTGCCCGATGCGTCGCTCGACCGCGACGCCTGGTTCGCCGAGGGCACCGAATGCTATCGCATCTTCATCCGCTCTTTGCTGTCGATCACCGACAATCTGGTCGGCGGCAAGGTCGTCCATCCGAAGGGCGTGGTGATCCGCGACGGCGACGATCCCTATTTCGTCGTCGCCGCCGACAAGGGCACCGCGACCTTCTCCGACGTCGCCAATGCGCTGGCGATGGAGCGCGACTTCTGGCTCGGCGACGCTTTTGCGAGCGGCGGGTCGAAAGGCTATGACCACAAGGGCATGGGCATCACCGCGCGCGGGGCGTGGGTGTCGGTCCAGCGTCACTTTGCCGAAATGGGCGTCGACGTGCAAACCGACAGCATCCGTGTCGTCGGCTGCGGTGACATGTCGGGCGACGTGTTCGGCAACGGCATGCTGCTGTCGAAGGCGATCCAGCTCAACGCGGCGTTCGACCATCGCCACATCTTCCTCGACCCCAACCCCGATCCGGCGAAGAGCTGGAAGGAGCGCGACCGTCTGTTCAATCTGCCGCGGTCGAGCTGGGACGATTATGACCGGAAACTGATCTCGAAGGGCGGCGGGGTGTTCCCGCGCAGCCAGAAGAGCATCCCGCTGACCCCCGAGGTCCAGGCGATGCTCGGGCTGTCGGTCGACGAGATCGATCCGGTCGGGCTGATCTCGGCGATCCTCAAGGCCCCCGCCGACCTGCTCTGGTTCGGCGGCATCGGCACCTATGTGAAGGCCGCGAGCCAGAACAATGCCGAGGTCGGCGATCCCGCCAACGACGCGCTGCGCGTCGATGCCGAGGATCTGCGCGTGCGCGCGGTCGGCGAGGGCGCGAACCTCGGCGTCACGCAGGCGGCGCGCATCGCCTTTGCGATGAAGGGCGGGCGGATCAACGCCGACTTCGTCGACAACAGCGCGGGCGTCGACTGTTCGGACAACGAGGTCAACATCAAGATCGCGCTCAACCGCGAGATGGCCGAAGGGCGGCTCAGCCAGGAGGACCGCGACGCGCTGCTCGTGCGGATGACCGACAATGTCGGCGCGCTCGTGCTCGAGGACAACCGGCTCCAGGCGCTCGCGCTGTCGATCGCCGAAAAGGGTGGATCGGCGGCGGTGCCGTCGCTGGTGCGGATCATGGAGACGTTCGAGGCATCGGGCCGGCTCGACCGCAAGGTCGAGGGGCTGGCGGCGAACGACGAGCTCTTGCGCCGCGCCGCCGAGGGCCGCGGGCTGACGCGCCCCGAACTCGCGGTGCTGCTCGCGACCGCGAAGCTCGCGCTGCAGGACGCGATCGAGCATAGCGACCTCGCCGACGATCCGGCACTCGCGGGCGACCTCGCGGCGGCCTTCCCCGACGAGATGCAGCGCGATTTCGCCGGTGCGATCGCCGATCACCAGCTGCGCCGCGAGATCATCGCGACCAAGCTCGCCAACCGCATCGTCAACCGCATGGGGGTCGTCCACCCGTTCGAACTGGTCGAGGAGGAAGGCTGCTCGCTCGGCGACGTCGCCGCGGCGTTCGTCGCGGTCGAACGGCTGATCGAGATGAAGGCGATCTGGGCGTCGCTCGACAGCGCCAGGATCGACGAATCGGTTCGACTGTCGCTGTTTTCGCAGGCCGCGTCGGCGATGACCTCGCAGATGGCCGACCTGCTCCGCCTGTCGCCGAACACGGTGCAGCCGGGGCCGATCGTCGCGCGGCTCGAACCCGGCGTCGACCGGCTCACCGCGGGGGTCGACGCGCTGCTCAGCCCGTCGGTCCGGCGCCAGTGGGACATGCTGTCGCAGCAATTGCTCGACGCGGGCGCGCCCGAGGCGTTGGCCGCGTCGGTCGTCCGCCTGTTCAAGACCGACGGCGCGATCGGCATCGTCGACCTCGCCGAACGGCGCGGCGACGACGAGATCGCGGTGACGCGCGCCTTCACCCATCTGGGTGAGGCGCTCGGGCTCGACTGGGCGCAGACGCTGGCGGCGCACATGAGCCCGACCGATCCGTGGGAACGGCTGCTGGTGAACAGCCTCGCGCGCGATTTCCAGCAGATGCGGCTGGGTTTCCTCGCGGGGCTCAAGGGCGGCGATCTCGACGCCGCGGTGACCGGATGGCTCGCCGAGCATGCGGCGCGCGTCGCGCAGTTCCGCGCGACGGTCGACCGTGCGCGGACGATCCCGAACCCGAACGGCGCGATGCTCTCGCACCTCGCCGGCCAGGCGCGCGCGCTGCTGGGACGGTAATCATCGCGTCCATCATCTCGTCATGGCGACCCTGGCAAAAGCCGGGGGAAGCAATCCGGAGTGGTACACGCCACTCTGGATTGCCGCGTCGCCCCGATCGAGCCCGGGGCTCCTCGCAAGGACGGGTTTGAGAAGGTGAAGTAGCAGATGCCCTTTCAACCCCGCGTCGCGATCCTCGTCCCGGCGCCCGATTATTACGAGAAGTGGCAGCCCGCCTTCGCGCGCAAGGCGGCGGCGCTTGCAGGCGCAGGGCTGGCGGTCGAGCAAAGGGTCTGGGGCGACCCCGGTGACCTGTCGGGTTTCGACCTGATCCTGCCGCTCTTCGCCTGGGGCTATCAGCGCGACGTCGTGCGCTGGTACGCGCTACTCGACCGGCTGGAGGCCGAGGCGCTGCCGGTGGTCAATCCGGTGCCGGTGCTGCGCTGGAACAGCGACAAGGCCTATCTCGGCGAACTGGCGGCCGGGGGCGTCGCGGTGGTGCCGACGGTCGAGGTCGCGGCGCTCGATGCGGCCGCGCTGGCCGGTGCGCGCATGACGCTCGGCGCCGACGAGCTGGTGGTCAAGCCCGCGATCTCGGGCGGTGCCGACGGCACGCACCGCATCGCGGCCGGTGCGGACATTCCCGCCGATGCGCTGGGCGAGCGGCGACTGCTCCAGCCGCTGATGCCGGGGATCCTCGCCGACGGCGAATTTTCGCTCTTCTTCTTCGCGGGCCGGTTCAGCCACGCCATCGTCAAGCGCCCCGCGGCGGGCGATTTTCGCGTCCAGGAACAGTTCGGCGGGTGCGAGACCGCGTGGGACGCGAGCGATGAAGCGCAGACGCTCGCCGCTGCGGCGCTGGCGGCGGCACCCGCCGCGCCCGTCTATGCCCGCGTCGACATGGTCGGCGATGCGGCGGGCGTGCTGCACATCATGGAACTCGAGCTGATCGAGCCCTCGCTGTTCCTGCACTTCGCCGAGGACAAGGGCGCAGCGTTCGGCTTCGCGGTGGCGGGCGCGATCAACCGATAGTCCTCGCTGTGGCGCAGCCCATGGGGAGGATCAATGGCGCCCCCGCCACAACCACTGCCGGATCGCCGAGGTCAGGTTCGGCGGATCCTCCGCCTCCATTCTTTCGACGTCGATGCGTGCCACCAGCGCGTTGATGGGGAGCGCCTGCCGCACGGCCTCGGCTTCGAGCGCGTCCCAGAAGACCGGTTCGAGGCTGATCGAGGTCGGGTGGCCGGCGATCGTCACCGAGCGCTTGACCGGGGGGTGATAGGGATATGGCACGGCCCGGGTTTATCGCGCGCTCCGTGCGGGGGGTACGATTAATTTGGGGGTGACCGCGATTCGGGCGGATCCTAAACCCCGGTCGCAGGAACGTCGCCTTCGCGGGGGCAGCGGACAAGGGATTTGACGGGTGATGACGGGAATCGAGGCGCTCACCGAAAAGGAGAAGGAGACGCTGCGCCTGCTCGTCAGCGGCCACGACGCCAAGTCGATGGCGACCCTCCTCGGGCTGTCGGTGCACACGGTCAACGAGCGGCTGCGCGACGCGCGGCGCAAGCTGGCGGTGTCGAGCAGTCGCGAGGCGGCGCGGCAGTTGCGCGCGAGCGAGGACCGGGCCCCCGAAATATTGGGGGACAAGGCTTTGGGGGAAGCCGCGGCCGCCCCGGGCGTGGAAGAGACGACGGCATCTGCCGGGACGCGCCGCATGGGGCGGCCGTCCGGCTGGATTGCCGGAGGTCTCATCATGTCATTGGCTCTTGCCCTGTTCGCTTTCGTTTCCCTGTCGGGGAGCGCCGATACGCCCGCCGCGGCGCCCGCGACCGCGCCCGCCGAAAGCCCCGCGGTCGCCGCGGCGCGGGGGTGGCTCGTGCTGGTCGACAGGGGCGACTGGAACGGAAGCTGGGAGGCGACCGGGCAGGCGTTCAAGGCGCTCAACACCGCGGAGACCTGGGCACGCGTGGCGCGGCAGGTGCAGGGGCCGATGGGGGCGGTGAAGTCGCGTGTGCTGCTGAGCGAAGAAACGGTACCCGCGCCGCCCTATGGCTATCAGATGGTCAAGTTCCGCACCGACTATGCGAACAAGACGGGGGTGATCGAGACGCTCTCGCTGGTGCGCGAGGGCGGAAGCTGGCGCGTCGTGGGGGTGACGGTGGAATAGGTCGCTGTTCCACGGTCGGTCAGAGATTTGACGTTACCCTCTTCTCCGTCCGTGCTGAGCTTGTCGAAGCACCGTTCTTCCTTTCGACGTCGCGAGGAAAGAACGGCGCTTCGACTGGCTCAGGGCGAACGGGTTTGTAAGTCATATGCTATCGGCGACGGCAAAGCCCTCGCCCTGACGTCAGACGGGGCCGGACGGCCCTATCGGGCCGTGCCGGTGGCTGCCGTTTCGCGGCACCGGCGCCCAACGCGTCATTCGCTGCGCGAACGCCTTGTTAAGCGCCTCCCTGGCTCAATACATATGCTGCCCGCCGTTGATCGACATCGTCGATCCGGTCACGAACCCCGCATCCTCGCTGCACAGAAAGGCGACGCCGCGCGCGATTTCGTCGGCCTGGCCGAGCCGCCCGACGGGGATTTTCGCGACGATCTTTTCGAGCACCGGCGCGGGCACGGCGGCGACCATGTCGGTGTCGATATAGCCCGGGGCGATCGCGTTCACCGTGACGCCCTTCTTGGCGCCTTCCTGCGCCAGCGCCTTGGTAAAGCCGTGGATGCCCGATTTGGCGGCGGCGTAATTGACCTGGCCGTACTGGCCCGCCTGGCCGTTGATCGATCCGATGTTGACGATCCGGCCCCAGCCGCGCTCGACCATGCCGGGAAAGCACGCCTTCGCCATGTTGAAACAGCCGCCGAGGTTGATGCGCATCACGTCGTTCCAGTCCTCGAAGCTCATCCGCGCGAGGGTGCCGTCGCGGGTGATGCCCGCGTTGTTGACGACGATGTCGATCGGGCCGACTTCGGCGGCGACGCGCGCGCAACCCTCGAGGCAGGCCTCATGGTCGCCGACGTCCCATTTATACGCCGCGATGCCGGTGCGTTCGGTGAATTCGCGCGCGCGATCGTCGTTGCCGCCATAATTGGCGACCACCGTGGCGCCCGCTTCCTTGAGCTTCAGGGAGATGGCTTCCCCGATGCCGCGGCTGCCACCGGTAACGATTGCGATTCGTGCCATATTCACTCTCCCACAGGGTCGGTTCGCCCCTGATTAGGGCGCGCGCGGGAGGGCCGCAAGTTGACCGTTACGTCAATCGGACGGGCCGCCGCGGGGGGCCCGTCAGCTGCCGAACTGGACGAGCGGACGGTCCCAGCGCCCGGCGGCGAGGTCGGCCTTGCGCATCGTCAGCACCAGGGGATCGGTGTCGCCGAAACTCCAGCTCATCAGCCCGCTCGACGGCAGCTCGAGCAGCGTCGCGTGGCTGTCGGCGTCATAGTCGCGGACGTAGCGCTGCGGGACGTGGCCGATGCCCGGCATTTCGCGCGCGGCGAGTTCGCGCGCCCAGGGTTCGAAGCGCGCACGCGCCGCCGCCGGCAGCGCGGCGGGATCGGCGGCATAGGCATGTTTGGCATGGTCGAACCAGATCGCCAGATAGTCGTGGACCCACAGCGGCGCGTCGGGATGATGTTCGGTGAGCGGCAGCGTCAAGCGCTCGACCAGCTCGGTGCCGGGGCGGCCTTCGGGGTCGGGCTTGCGGTTGACCTTGGTCCAGCGGATCGCGCGCAGCGCTTCCATCACCGCAGCGGCGTCGGAAGCCGAAAAGGACAGGCGCCCGGCGCTGTCGCGGACGATCGCGACGATCTCTTCGGCGCGTGCGCGCGCCTCGCGGTTCGCCGCGCGCGCGGCATCGGTCGCGGCGTGGAGCGCGTCGAGCGTATCGCGCATCGCCACCAGCCCCTCGCGGCCGAGCGGGTCCCTGGTGCCGGCATCGTGCTGCGCCAGCCGGCGCTCGACGCTCGCGCGCTGGGTGTCGATCGGCGACGGGCCGTCGACCTCGCGCCAGAAACGCTCGATGCGCATCGCGAGGATGTCGACCATCGCGCGCATCAGCGCCCAGTCGAAGGGATGGAAGGCGGGGTCGGCGATGTCGTATCCCGCGCGATGGAGGCGATGCGCGGGATCGTCGTCATCGCCGGGTGCGTCGTCCGCCGCGCCGGGGGCCTCCGGCCCGACCGCGACCAGGTCGACCGGCCATTCGGGAAAGGCGTGGCGCGTGAAGGGCATCAGGTCGCCGAAGCGCAGCCCGCCCGCTGGGGCGAAAAAGCTGCCGCCCGCGTCCGGCGGGTGCGGCGGGTCCATCGGCTCGCCATCCTCGGAGACCGGAACGACCGCGATGTCGCCGTCGCGCGGATGGATGAAGAAGGCGAGGCTGCCCTGCCGCGGGCCGAGCCCGTCCCACAGGTCGCGCGGCAGATCGGCGCACGCGATCTGGCCGAGGAAGTCCCCTGGAACCTCGCGGATTTCGGGCCAGCGCGCGCCGGGGTCGAGCCGTGGGCGCCCGCCGAGCCAGCTCGTCCGGGCCTCGTCGGTGCGCGGCGGGATCTGCGCAACCAGGCGCACCGCGGCGCCGCCGCTGCCGCGCGCCTCGATCCGGTCGGCTTCGCGCACCACCCCGGTCGCCATCGCGTCGAGCATCGCACCGATCGTTGCGCGGCCGCCTTCGTCCGGTGCCGTGGAGCGTGGCGGCGCGGCGGGCGCGTCGCGTTCGGCGACGAGGGTCTCGCCGGCAAAGGCATGGGCCGCGGGGATGACGGCCGGTCCCGGGCTGGGCTGGGGTGCCGCCGGTTCGGGGGGCGGCGCGGCGAGGGTTTCGGGCGCCGGTGCCGCCTTGCCGCTGATCCGCGCAAGGCGCGCGGCGGAGATTTCGGCCGGCGCATCGAGCGCGGGGTTGCGGCGCGGCAGCCGCGGCGGTTTCTCGCCTGCGCTGCGCGAACCCGACGATCGCGTCGGCCATCGCGGCAGCCGGAACGACGACAGCGAAGACAGCGAAAAGGGCACCGACGGCCCGCGGCGGGCGCGCCACACGAAGAAGACGATCGCAAGATAGGCGAATGTCACCGCGCCGAGCGTCAGCATTGCGGTTCCGACTTCACTCATCCCGACCTCCTCGAACGGCGCGGCGCAGGCCGCGGCACGCGGCGACGAGCCTAAACAAAGAGGTTAAACAGGAGGTAAGCGACGGAAGCGAGGGGGCGGGTATCGACCGATAGAAGACAGATATCCTCCCCATGGCTTCGCCACAGGGAGGATTTAGATATCCGCCAACGACCGGTCCTTGCCGTGCCCCGGCGAAAGCCGGGGCCCAGAGCAGAACTACGCAACGCTGACTTTCTAACGCCCTGGGCCCCGGCTTTCGCCGGGGGACAAACTGAGAGCAAACGTCCGCTTCCCACGCCAAAGCCGCCGCCCGGTCCGCGCCCTGCCTTGCCGCCTACACCCACCCCGCCAGTTCGCGGCGGAGCAATGCTTCGAGCATCGCGAGGCCGGGCTCGCTGTCGTTCAGGCAGGGGAGGTAGGCGAAATGCGTGCCCCCTGCGGCGATGAATTGCTCCTGGCCGCGGATCGCCAGTTCCTCGAGCGTTTCGAGGCAGTCGGCGGCGAAGCCGGGGGCGAAGATCGCGAGCTTTTTCCCTTCGCGGCCGAACTGTTCGAGCATCGTGTCGGTCGCGGGTTCGAGCCATTTGGCGCGGCCGAAGCGCGACTGGAAGGCGGTTTCGACCGGACGTCCGAGCGCGTCGGCGAGCAGGCGCGCGGTCTTGAGGCACTGGCAATGATAGGGGTCGCCGAGGTGCAGCGTGCGTTCGGGCATGCCGTGGAAGCTCGCGACGAGCGTATCGGGGACGAAGTCGAGCGCGGCGAGCCCCGCTTCGACCGACGCCTTGAGCGCGCCGATATAGAGCGGGTCGTCGGGATAGGGCGGCAGGAAGCGCAGCGCTGGCTGCCAGCGCAGCGTCGCCAGATGCGCGGTCGCGGCGTCGGTGACCGTCGCCGTCGTCGCGGCGCAATATTGCGGATAGAGCGGCGCGATCAGGATACGGCGGCACCCCGCGGCGAGCATCGTATCGAGCGTCGCGGGAATCGCGGGCCGGCCGTAGCGCATCGCATGCGCGACGATCACCGCATCGCCGAACGCCGCCTGCAAGGCCGCCGCCTGCCGCCGCGTGATCGCGGCGAGCGGCGAACCCTCGTCGGTCCACACTTGGGCGTAGGCGTGCGCCGATTTCTTCGGCCGCGTCGGCAGGATCAGCCCGCGCAGGATCGGCTGCCAGACGAGCCGCGGGATTTCGACGACGCGCGGGTCGGAAAGAAATTCGGCGAGATAGCGGCGCACCGACGGCGCGTCGGGCGCGTCGGGGGTGCCGAGGTTGACGAGCAGCACGCCGATGCGCGGCGCGGCGACCGCGGGATGATCGTCGGGGCGGGTCATGCGGGATCGGCCGTCAGCGGCAGGCGGCGGATGCGGCGCCCGGTCGCGGCATAGAGCGCGTTCGCGATCGCGGGGGCGACGACGGGGACGCCGATCTCGCCCAGTCCGCCGGGATCGCGGTCGCTTTCGACGAATTCGACCACGATCTCGGGTGACTGCGACAGGCGCGGCAGGCCGAGCTGGCCCAGCTTGCGCGCGGTCGCGACCCCGCCGTCATAATCGGTGGTCGCGCTGGCCGCGGCGGCGAGGCCGAAGATCAGCCCGCCCTCGATCTGCTGGCGCGCGATCGCCGGATTGACGAGGCGGCCGGCGTCGACGACCGCGACCAGTTGCTCGACCTGCAGTCCCTGTTCGCTCGGTCGCGCGGTCGCCATCAGCGCGATATGGCTGCCGCGCATGCTGTGGCAGGCAAGCCCCTGCGCCGATCCCGACAGCATGCCTTCCCACCCGCCGATGCTCGTCGCGGTGAGCAGGCAGCGCGCGAGCAGCGGCTGGTCGCCGAGCATCGCCATGCGGTACGACAGCGCGTCCATCTCCGCATACGCTGCCATCTCGTCGACAAAGCATTCGGTGAAGAAGGCGGTGTAGCTGTCGGCGTTGCCGCGCCAGCGCCCGGTCGGCAGGCCGATGTCGGCGGGGCAATGATCGACCGCGAGGTGCGGGATGGCATAGCCGCTCGCCGCGCCCTCGACCGCGACCGCGTCCGACGATCCCGCCGCGGCGCGCTGTGCGACGTCGGGGGGCGTGTTGGCGAACAGCCGGTCGCGAAATTCGTGCGTCGCCGGCGGGACCGCGATCCGCGCGACCAGCGCGTCGATGCCCCCCGCGGCGTTGAGCGTCGCGACCATCTTGGCGCGGGCGGGGGGGCGGGGAAGGTCGCGCATGATCTCCTCGGCGCGCGACCAGCACAGCTGGACCGGGCGCTTGACCTGCATCGCGACGATCGCCGCCTGCACCGCGACATTGTGGTCGAGGCAGGCGTCGAACGATCCGCCCGCCATCATCGGGAACAGCGTGACATCGCTTTCCGCCAGCCCGGCGCCGCGGGCGATCGCGGTGCGGCATTGCGCGGGCGCCTGCGTCGCGACCCAGACGCGCAGCCGGCCCTTGGCAAAGGCGGCGGTTGCGGTGCGTGTCTCGATCGGGGCGTGGAGCGCCGGTGCGACGCTGTATGTCGCCGAGATCCTGGTGCGCCCCGCCATCGCCGCGCCGACGTCGCCGCGGTGGACGATGCGGTGGCCGTCGGCCTTGATCGCGGCCTTCAGCGCGGTGTCGATGCGCTGCGAGGACACCGGTTCGCCCGCGGTCTCGAACACCGGCGCGAAGCGGTCGAGCGCGCGGTTCGCCGCCCACCAGTTGCGCGCGACCGCGGCGACCCAGCGTTCGTGCTCGACGACGTACAGCACCCCGGGCGCGGCGAGTCCCGCCTTGCGGTCGATGCCTTTCAGCCGCGTCGCGCCGAGCGGCCCCTGGCGGATCGCGGCATAGACCATGTCGGGCAGGCGGATGTCGCCCGCGAAATTGGCCGAGCCGTCGACCTTGGCGGGCAGGTCGAGCCGCGTGACCTCCTTGCCGTAGAGCGGGTCGGCGCTTGCGGCGCGATAGGCGGGCTCGGGCGGCGGTTCGAGCCGCGCGGCGGCAGCGGCGACCTCGGCGAAGCGCAACTTCTTCGCGCCGTGCACGACGAAGCCCTCCTGCGTGTCGCATTCCTCCCAGTTCGCGTCCCAGCGCCGCGCCGCGGCCATCATCAGCAACGCGCGCGCCTGCGCCGCGGCGTCGCGGCACGGCCCCTCGAACATGCGCACCGACGACGAATTGGCAGTCAGCATCACCGCGTGGCGCACTGCCCACTCGCGCCGCGCCCAGCCGCGCACGTCGGCGACGAAATCGGGCACCCCCGACCGCGGGGTAAAGGTGCCGGCGTCCTCGTCGACCAGCAGCGTATTGGTATAGAGCGGGCTGATCGGCGCGGTCTCGACCGCGACCGTGCGCCAGTCGGCGCCAAGCTCGTCGGCAATGATCTGGGGCAGCAACGTTGTCACCCCCTGCCCCATCTCGCACTGCGGAACGACGACGCTGACATGGCCGTCCTCGCCGATCTTGAGGAAGGCGTTGAAAATATGCTCGCGATCGGAGGCGGTCAGGTTGGGGGCATAGTCGCGCGGCCACAGCGACCAGGCGAGCGTCAGCCCCCCCGCCGCGGTCGCGCCGACGAGCAGCGACCGGCGGCCGATCGGCGGCCCGCGCCGCTTTTCCATCTCGATGCTGTCGCGAATGCCCGCCATCGCCGACGCTGATAAGCGGGGCGTCGAGGCGAGGCAAAGGCTTTCAGTTTGCCATCCTCCCCATGGCTACGCCACAGGGAGGATATTCCTTACCACCCCCACGGTGCGGGCGGGGGCGGGGTCACCGGGCGGTCCCACGAAAAGCCGACACGGAAATGGCGGTTTTCGCGGCGCAGTTCGTAAGCGAAGCCGAGCGGGGTCTGTTCGATCGCCCAGACATTAGTCGTCGACGCGCGGCGGCCGGTCCGCTCGAACAGCGCGATCGATTCGGCGTCGACCGGAAATTCCTGCCGCGTCGCGGTGCCGGGCGCTACGGTGTCGCCGCCATAGAGCGGGCGCTCGTCCGGGGTGCCATCGGCGTGGCGATGATCGTGCTTGAGGCGTAGGCCGGTCGCGGTGCGGGTGACGATCCAGGTGCGCGAGCGGTCCCAGCTGTCGTCGGGTCCCAGCCCGTCGATGTGGAAGGGGATTTCGATGCGGTGGGGGGTGCAATGGCGGATGTGCATCACCATCGCCTTGCCCTGCATGTCGGCGTCAGCGGCTTCGCTGGTTTCGATCTTGCCGGCATAGGCCTGTCCGCAGCGTTCGGCGAGCGCGGCGAAGAAGGCGTCCTGCGGGTTGGGCGGCGTCGCGGGCGTCGCGGCGCATCCGGCAAGGAGGGCGGCGGTGGCGAGGAGGGGGAGGGCGTGTTTCATCGCCCCTCTTCTGGAGGGAAATACCGGAAATCGAAAGGCCAGCGCAAAATATTGCCGATGACGCCCTCGCGAACGCGATCCAGCGCTGCCGGTTTCGGTCGGTTGTTGCAGTTCCATTTCCCGTCACCCTGGGCTTGATCCGGGGCCTGCCTTATCTTTGATCCGGCAGCGAAAGAAGGAAGGCGGGTCCCGGATCAAGTCCGGGATGACGAACGGCAGCAAGCGACCGGAAGCGGCCATTCTTCTCCCCTCCCGCTTGCGGGAGGGGTCGGGGGTGGGCAGCGGCGTCGCGATAGCCCACCCCGCTGCGGCTAGCCAGCAAGCTGGCAAGCCTCGCTGCCCCTCCCGCACGCGGGAGGGGAAACCGGTTCGTCGCTCAATCGGCAGCTCCCCACCCCAAAGACGACGTCAGCAGACGCCCGTGCGATCAACAGGATCGCGAAAATCCAAGGCGAAAATCCGAGCGCGTCCCTATCGGCGCAGCAGCCCCAGGCGCGGGATCTCGACCTTGGGACAGCGGTCCATGACGACGGTCAGCCCCGCCGCGTCGGCGCGCCGCGCCGCGGCCTCGTCGATCACCCCGATCTGCATCCACACCGCCTTTGCGCCATGGACGATCGCCTCGTCGACCGCGGCGCCGGCCTGGGCGCTGTTGCGAAAGATGTCGACGATCTCGGCGGCGGGTTCGACGTTGGCGAGCGTCGCGACGACGGGCGCGCCGTGGATGGTCGTCCCCGCGTGGCCGGGGTTGACCGCGATCACGTCGTGGCCCTGGCCGATCAGGAATGCGAGCACCTCGTTCGACGCGCGGGCCGGGTTGGGCGAAGCGCCGATCACCGCGATGCGGCGCGGGCTCGCGAGCAGGTCGCGAATTTCACCATCGTCGTTGATCGCCATATGTCCTCCCGTTGACGAGGGGGCGTCCGCCCTATTTCTTGCGCGCCTTGAGCCAGTCGGCGACCTTCGCCGCTATCGCGTGGAACGGCTCGCCCTGCGGGTCGGTTCCGGCCGCCGGCGGCACGCCGCCGTCGCTTGCGAGACGGATGCCCATCGACAGCGGGACGCGGCCGAGAAAATCGAGCCCCATCGTCTTCGCCGCCGCCTCGGCGCCGCCATGGCCGAAGGGATCGCTGAGTTCGCCGCAATGCGGGCAGGCGTAGCCCGCCATATTCTCGACCAGCCCGATCAGCGGCACGTCGGCCTGCTCGAAGAAAGCGATCGCGCGCGTCGCGTCCATCAGCGCAAGGTCCTGCGGGGTCGAAACGATCACCGCACCCGCGGGCTTGTGCTTCTGGATCATCGTCAGCTGGACGTCGCCGGTGCCGGGGGGTAGGTCGATGATCAGCGTGTCGATGTCGCCCCAGCTCGCGTCGACGAGCTGTTCGAGCGCGCGCCCGGCCATCGGCCCGCGCCAGGCGATCGCCTGGCCCGGGGCGGCGATCTGGCCGGTCGAGAGCATCGGTACGCCATAGGCGTTGGGGACGGGGGCGAGTTTCGATCCGCGTGCCTCGGGCTTGACGCCCTCGCTGTCCATCAGCCGCGGCTGCGACGGGCCATAGATGTCGGCGTCGACCAGTCCGACCTTCAGCCCGCGCCGCCGGAGCGCGACCGCAAGATTGGCGGCGAGCGTCGACTTGCCGACCCCGCCCTTGCCGCTGCCGACCGCGATCAGGGTCAGCCCCTTGCGTTCGGCGGTCATCGCGACGCGGACGCTGGTGACGCCGGGCCGTGCGAGCAGGCCGGCGCGCAGCTTCTCTTCGAGCGGGGCGCGGTCTTCGGCGGCAAGCCCGGTGACGTCGAGGACGATCGCGAGCGTGCCCGCCTCGTCGAGGAAGCGCAGGCCCGAGGTGCGGCCGCCGCTAAGGTCGGTCGCGATGCTGGCGAGGGGAGCGGTGTCGGTCATGTCCGGGGCAGATAGGCATGGCGGAGGCGATTGCCAGCCATTTTCGCGTACACCCCCTGTTATTCGACGCGCGCGTCCCTATAAAAGCTCCATGAGCAACGAGAATAGCGACGTTACGGGACGCCGCCCCCTTTCGGGTGTGCGGCATTTTTTCGGGTCGATCGTCCAGATGGCGAACAGCCCATGGGGCCCCAAGGGCGGCGACGACAGCGCCAGGGGAAGCGGCAGCGGCGGCGATGGCAAGAAGCCCGGCCCGCGCAATCCGTGGGTCAGCCCCGATCCGGTCGACATCAATCGCGGGCGCAAGCCGCGCGGTCCCTCGGCGCTCGACGAACTGCTGCGCAAGGGACGCGGCGGTTTCGGCGGCGGTGGCTCGGGCGGCGGCGGCGGCCAGATGAACCTGCCCGATTCGGCGAAGCTCTGGAAATGGGGCATCCTCGCGCTCGTGCTCGTCTGGGCGATCTTCTCCTCCTTCCACATCGTTCCCCCGGAAAAGGAGGGCGTCGTCACGCGCCTCGGCAGCTATTCGCGGACCGTCGGTCCCGGCGTCAAATTCACCTGGCCGGCGCCGATCGAGCGCATCAGGCTCGAGGACGTGCGTGCGATCCGTACCATGCCGATCGGCTCGCCCAACGCGACCGACGAGAATTTCGTGCTGACGCGCGACCAGAGCATCGTCGACCTTGCCTATGAGGTCCGCTGGTCGGTGCGCGATCCCGAACTCTTCTTCTTCCAGCTCGCCGATCCCGAAGGCACGATCCGCGAGGTCGCCGAAAGCGCGATGCGCGCGACGGTCGCCAATTTCGACCTCGTCCAGGCGATCGGCCCCGGCCGTGTCGAGATCGAGGCGCAGGTGCAGCAGCGCATGCAGGATCTGCTTGACCAGTATCGCGCCGGCGTGACCATCCAGGGCATCGCGATCCGCCAGGCCGATCCGCCGAGCCAGGTCGACGAGGCGTTCAAGGAGGTCACCGCGGCGCGGCAGGAACGCGAATCGGCGATCAACCTCGCGCGCGCCTATCAGCAGCAGGTGCTCGAACGCGCGCGCGGCGACACCGCGGCGTTCGACAAGATCTACGAACAATATAAGCTGGCTCCCGCGGTCACCCGCCAGCGTCTCTATTACGAGACGATGGAGCAGGTGCTGTCGAACGTCGACAAGACGATCGTCGAGGCGCGCGGCGTCACCCCCTATCTCCCGCTTCCCGAGGTGCAGCGCCGGATGAACACCACCCCCGCACCCGAAGCCGCGCCGAAGGGAGGCCAGTGATGTTCGAGAATATGACCCAGCGACCGATGCGCCTGCTGATCGGCGTCGTCGTCCTGCTCGTCATCCTGTCGCAGTCGCTCGCGATCGTGCCCGAGGACAAGCAGGCGCTGATCCTGCGCTTTGGCGAGATCGAACGCACGGTGAACCGCTACAAGCCGAAAGAGGATTTCGGCCGCTCGGGTGCCGGGCTCGTGCTGCGCGTGCCCTTCACCGACGGCATCCAGTTCATCGACAAGCGGATCCTCGGCGTGAACATGGAGCGGCAGCAGGTGCTGTCGACCGACCAGCAGCGGCTGCAGGTCGACGCCTTCGCGCGCTTCCGCATCACTAACCCGGTGCGCATGTACACGGCGATCCGGACCGAGGAGCGGCTGCAGCAGCAGCTCGCGACGATCCTCGGTTCGTCGCTGCGCAACGAGCTCGGCAAGCGCACCTTCGCGACCTTGCTGTCGGCCGAACGCGGCGCGGTGATGGACAATATCCAGGTCGCATTGAACCGCGAGGCGCAGAAATATGGCGCCGAGATCATCGACGTGCGGATCAAGCGCGCCGACCTGCCCGAGGGCGCGACGCTCGAGGCGGCGTACAACCGCATGCGCACCGCGCGCCAGCAGGAGGCGATCTCGATCCGCGCCGAGGGGCAGAAGGAAGCGCAGATCATTCGCGGCGCCGCCGACGGCGAAGCGGCGCGCATCTATGCCGAGAGCTTCGGCAAGGACGCCGACTTCTACGACTTCTACCGCGCGATGCAGAGCTACCGCCAGACCTTCCTGGGCGAGAACAACCAGGGCGGAACGTCGGTGATCCTGTCGCCGGACAATGAATATCTGCGCCGGTTCCGGGGGAATTGAGGCCGGCGGCCGGGCGGCGGATGAACAAGGGCTGTCATGGCCGTTCATGTTCAATCGCCGTTCAGCCTCCGCCGAGCAGACAACCGCCGCCGGGGCATTTTGAGTTTTTCCTGAAGAGAAGAGGAATAGCGATCGTGCGTTATGTTTATGGCATCACTTCGGCGCTGCTGGCCGGTGGCACGGCGCTGGCGCTGGTTACGCAATCACCCGTCGGCGCGCAGGTCGCGCAGAACGAAGGCAGCGAGATCGCCAAGGTCGTGCCCCGCTCGGGCGCGCCCGAAAGCTTCGCCGACCTTGTCGAACAGCTCCAGCCTGCGGTGGTCAACATCTCGACCAAGCAGGAAGTCACGCTCGGCGTCCGGCTCAATCCCTTCGCGGGGACGCGCGAGCCGATCACGCAGGAACAGCAGGGCGGCGGCTCGGGCTTCCTGATCTCGGCCGACGGCTACATCGTCACCAACAATCACGTCATCGCGGGCGGCCCGCGCGGCGAGGAAGTCAACCAGGTCACGGTGACGCTGACCAACCAGAAGGAATATCGCGCCAAGATCGTCGGCCGCGACGTCGCGTCCGACCTCGCGCTGCTGAAGATCGAGGCGACGGGGCTGCCCTTCGTCAAGTTCGCGCAGGGCAGCAACGCCCGGGTCGGCGATTGGGTGGTCGCGATCGGCAATCCGCTCGGGCTCGGCTCGACGGTGACCGCGGGGATCATCTCGGCGGTGCAGCGCAACCTCGGGCAGGGCGGCGCCTATGACCGCTACATCCAGACCGACACCGCGATCAACCGCGGCAATTCGGGCGGGCCGCTGTTCGACCTCCAGGGCAATGTCGTCGGCATCAACAACATGCTGATCTCGCCCGTCGGCGCCAACATCGGGGTCAATTTCGCGATCCCCGCCGACGCCGCGATCCCCGTGATCAACGCGCTGCGCGCGGGCGAGACGGTCCAGCGCGGCTATCTCGGCATCGGCATCGCCCCGGTCGACGAGGATCTCGCGGCGGCGCTCGGCCTGCCCAAGGACCGCGGCGAATTCGTCCAGCGCGTCGAACCCGGCCAGGCCGCCGAAAAGGCGGGGCTGAAGCGCGGCGACGTCGTGACCAAGGTCGACGGCAAGGAAGTCTCGCCGCGCCAGACGCTGTCGTACATCGTCGCCAACACCAAACCGGGGACGCGCATCCCGCTCGAAATCGTCCGCGACGGCAAGGCGATGACGATCAACGCAGTCGTCGGCACGCGGCCGCCCGAAAGCGAGCTGACCGGATCGAACTTCGACCCCGAAGAGGAACAGACCGTTCCCGAGGATCCGAAGGGCGCCGCCGACAAGACGATCCAGGACAGCCTTGGGCTCGCGGTGCAGGTTCTCACCCCCGACATCGCGCGTGCGGTCGGGGTCGATGCCGGGACCAAGGGGCTCGTCGTCGGCGCGGCGTCGGCGAACAGCGACGCGGGTCGCAAGGGCCTGCGCCGCGGCGACGTGATCCTCAGCGCCAACCGCACCCCGGTGACGTCGAGCGAAGCGCTCGCAAAAATCCTCACCGATGCGAAGACGGCGAACCGCGAGGCGGTGCTGCTCGAAATCCTGCGCCGCGGCGGCCCTTCGGCCTTCGTCGCGATCCGGGTCCAGAAATGATCTGACGCCTTGCCCCGCCGGGGGAAGGAAGTCGATCGACAGGCGGGCGCCGCGACCTTCGGGTCCGGCGCCCGTTTTTCTTTGCGCACCCTGTATTGTGTTCCTATTATGTTCCAACCTCGAATCGGGAGAGAGACGATGATCGGATATGTGACCCTCGGAACCAGCGACCTCGGCAGGGCCGCGGCCTTCTACGACGCGATCGCCGCCGAACTGGAAACGCCGCGGATGATGGAATTCGACACCTTCATCGCCTGGGGCAAGCCGGGCGCGGCGGGCATCGGGCTGACCAAGCCCTTCGACGGCAACCCGGCGAGCGTCGGCAACGGCGTGATGGTCGCGCTCGAGGCAAGGGACAAGGATCAGGTCCACCGCCTCTACGACATCGCGCTTGCGCACGGCGGCACGTGCGAAGGCCCTCCGGGACCGCGCGGCGAAGGCTTCTACGCCGGCTATTTCCGCGACCCCGACGGCAACAAGCTCAACGCCTTCGTGATGGGCTAGGCGCCGCGTTCGCGGGACCGCTGGTTTCTCGACGCGGGTATGGACGCCGGCATCGGGAGGGGGAGCTGTCCCATCCAAGGCATGCTCGCCACGCCGCGCCCGCGCGCTGCTTTCCGTTTACGTAAAGTGATTGCGTGCGCCGCGCCGACGCGATAGGCCTTGGCGCATGTTGTTCGGTTTCCTCGAAGAGCTGCGTGCCGCGGGCATCCCCGTGAGCATGAAGGAGCATCTTTTGCTGATGGAGGCGCTCGACCGTGAGGCGATCGACCGCAGCCCCGAACAATTCTATTACCTCAGCCGGGCCATCTATGTGAAGGACGAGGGCCAGCTCGACCGTTTCGACCAGGTGTTCAACAAGGTCTTCAAGGGCCTGCTCACCGATTACGGCCAGAATCCGGTCGATGTCCCTGGCGACTGGCTGAAGGCGGTCGCCGAGAAATTCCTGACGCCCGAGGAAATGGCCGCGATCGAGTCGCTTGGCGACTGGGACAAAATCATGGAGACGCTGAAACAGCGGCTCGAGGAACAGCAGAAGCGCCACGAGGGCGGCAACAAGTGGATCGGCACCGGCGGCACCTCGCCCTTCGGCAATTCGGGCTATAATCCGGAGGGCGTGCGCATCGGCGGCGAAAGCAAGCACAAGCGCGCGCTCAAGGTCTGGGAAAAGCGCGAATTCCAGAATCTCGACAACACCAAGGAACTCGGCACCCGCAACATCAAGATCGCGCTCCGCCGCCTGCGCAAGTTCGCGCGCGAAGGCGCGGCGGACGAGCTCGACATCCCCGGCACGATCGACGGGACGGCGCGGCAGGGCTGGCTCGACATCCGCATGCGTCCCGAGCGGCGCAACGCGGTCAAGCTGCTGTTGTTCCTCGATGTCGGCGGGTCGATGGATCCGTTCATCAAGCTGTGCGAGGAATTGTTCAGCGCCGCGACCACCGAATTCAAGAATCTCGAATTCTTCTATTTCCACAATTGCCCGTACGAAGGGGTGTGGAAGGACAACAAGCGCCGCTGGTCCGAACGCCATCAGATGTGGGATATCCTCCACAAATATGGCCATGACTACAAAGTGATCTTCGTCGGCGACGCGTCGATGAGCGCCTATGAAATCACCCATCCGGGCGGCAGTGTCGAACATTTCAACGAGGAATCGGGCGCGGTCTGGCTCCAGCGCATCACCCATGTCTATCCCGCCGCGGTGTGGCTCAATCCGGTGCCCGAGGCGCATTGGGGCTACACCCAATCGGTGAAGCTGATCAAGCAGCTGATGAACGACCGCATGTACCCGCTGACGCTCGCGGGGCTCGACGACGCGATGCGCGAGCTGACGCGCAAGCATTGAGCCTAATCGTCATTGCGAGGGCCGCAGGCCCGTGGCAATCCAGCGCGGCGTAAACCGCCCTGGGTTGCTTCGCTTCGCTCGCAATGACGAGGCTCCGGGTTTCTGACTGGGCCCCCATGTTCGACCTGCCCCTGCTGACCATCCTGCTGCTCACCGGCTTCATCAATCTGATCGGCGCGCTCGCCTATGCGGCGCGGATCGCGGGGGTGCGGACGCGGCGGATCGCGATGTCCTTTGCGCTGTTCAACATCCTCGTGCTCTTCTCGCGCACCTCGAACAGCTTTTTGGGGCCTTTCCTTGCCAAGCGGATCGAAACGCGCATCCACGACGGCAGCGGCGCGTCGCTCTTCATCGACATGCAGCTCGTGCTCGCCGCGGCGAGCGTCGCGACGCTGGTCGGCATCTTGCTGGTACCGACGGGGCAGCGCATGTTCGCTGCGGCGATCGACTGGTACCAGGACAATCGCTCGACCACCCGGCTGGCGCTCAAGGCGGTCAGTCCGGCCGGACTGCGCACGCTGCGCCAGTCGCTCAAGTTCCCCAGCCTCGCGCACCTCAAGGGCTGGCGCATGCCCAAGGGGATCGGTTGGGGCGTGCTGGTGGCGAACTGCCTCGCGCAGTCGCTCCTCGCGGTGGGCGTCGTCGCGTCGCTCTACGCGGGCTATCTCGCCCCCGAATTTCGCGTCACCGCGTCGCAGCTCTCGGCGCTGATCAACGGTTTCGCGACGATCCTGCTCTTCGCCTTCATCGATCCCCAATTGTCGGTGATGACCGACGACGCGGTCGAGGGGAAGGTCGACGAGGGCGATTTCCGCCGCGCGATCACCTTCATCTCGCTCAGCCGGCTCGCGGGCACGATCCTTGCGCAGGCGCTGCTGCTACCCGCGGCGCTGCTGATCGCCTGGGTCGCCGTGCATGTCTGAGCCCGGGTCGGGCAAACCGCGCGGCCACAGCCGTTTCCACGCCGTTCGCGTGCGGATCGAGGCGATGGCGGTCGAGCCCGGACCGCGCGGCTGGTTCCTCGAATTTCTCGTCTTCGGTTTCAAACAGGGCTGGGCCTGCCTGTTCGGCGGGCTGATGCTCGCGCTGCTGCTCGGCACGCACCTGTTCTGGCCCGACGGCGCGTCGCTCCACCGTTATGACGCGATCACGATCGGCGCGGTGCTGATCCAGTTCGGCATGCTCGCCTTCCGGCTCGAAACGCCGAAGGAAGCACTCGTCATCCTGATCTTCCACATCGTCGGCACGGTGATGGAGCTGTTCAAGACCGCCGCCGGATCGTGGCAATATCCCGAGGCGAGCCTGCTCCACATCGGTGCGGTGCCGCTCTTCTCGGGCTTCATGTACGCCGCGGTCGGCAGCTATATCGCGCGTGTCTGGCGGATTTTCGACTTCCGCTACACGGGCTACCCGCCGGCGTGGACGAGTTACGTCCTTGCCGCCGCCATCTATATCAATTTCTTCGCGCACCACTGGCTGTACGATATCCGCTGGTTCCTGTTCGCCGCGACCGCCCTGCTCTTCTGGCGCTGCCAGGTGTGGTTCCGTCCGCTGCACGTCCACCGCCGCATGCCGCTGCTCGTCGGCTGGGGCCTCGTCGCGCTGTTCATCTGGTTCGCCGAGAATATCGGCACCTTCGCGCGCGCGTGGACCTATCCCAGCCAGGACGACGGCTGGCACATGGTCGGGCTGGAGAAGCTCGGCAGCTGGTATCTGCTGATGATCATTTCGTTCGTGCTGGTGAGCCTGGTTCAGCGGCCGAAGGCGCCGGATCATGCATAGCGTCGCTTTCTGATCCTCCCCTCTCTGGAAGGGAGGGGGCGGGGGTGGGTCCCGCCGAGGCACTCGGCGGCTTCTTCCAGAATCAGCTGCGCGACGCCTTCAGGATTGGCGAACACATCACTGTTCCACATGCGCATGACGTGCCAACCTTCCGCCTTCAGGAATTCTGTCCGCCGCTGGTCATAGGCGCCCTGATCGAGATGCTGGCTGCCGTCGAATTCGATAGCCAATCTGGCTTCCCGGCACGCGAGATCGATGATGTAAGTTCCGACCACCAGTTGGCGTGTAAATGCTGGTCGATAGCGGGAGAGGAGCCGCCAGATCGCTCGCTCCGCTGGCGTCGCTTCATTCCGCAGCCGTCGAGCGCGTTCAGTCATCTCTTTCGAAACACGGCGCATCGCCAATCAGTAGGGCGGCGAGCTTCGCTCGCCAACCCACCCCTAACCCCTCCCTGGAAGGGAGGGGGATTTAGTCGAACGGCTTGTCGATCGACGGCGGCGGTTCGCTGAACCATTTCGGCCCGCTGTCGGTCATGGTGAAGCAGTCCTCGAGCCGGATGCCGAACTCCCCGGGGATATAGATGCCGGGCTCGTTCGAGAAACACATGCCGGGTGCGAGCCTCGTCGTCTCACCGCGTACCAGATTGACCGGTTCGTGCCCGTCGAGCCCGATGCCGTGGCCGGTGCGGTGCGAGGTGCCGGGCAGCTTGTAGCCGGGCCCCCAGCCGAGGCTTTCATAGTAGGTGCGCACTGCGTCATCGACCGCGCCCGCCGGCGTGCCGAGCTTCGCCGCAGCGAAAGCGACGTCCTGTCCTTTGCGCATCTGGTCCCATACCTGTCGCTGCCGCGGGGTCGCCTTGCCGAAGACGAAGCTGCGCGAAATGTCGGATTGATAGCCGTGCACCGTCGCGCCGCAGTCCATCAGTACGACCTCGCCTTCGCGCACCGCCTGCGGCTTGCCGCTGCCATGCGGATAGGCACTCGCCTCGCCGAGCAGGATCAGCTCGAATTCGCTCCGGCCGCCGAGCGCGACGGTCGCGGCGCGCATGATCGCGCCGATGTCGGCGGGCGCCATCCCCGCCTCGATTCGCGGCGCGGTGTGGCGATAGGCGGCAAGCGTGATGTCGGCCGCCAGCTGCATCAGCGCGATTTCCGCGGGCGACTTGTGCATCCGGCACCCGCGCACCACCGGCGCGCCATTGACCACGGTCGCCTCCGGCATCGCCTTTTCGAGCCCGTCGACCGCGAAATAGCGCACCGTCTCCTCGACGCCGATGCGGCCCTTCGCCAGCCCGCGCTTGCCGAGCCAGGCCGCGGCGGCCGCGAGCGGATTCGCGTCCTCGTTCCACGTCAGCACCGCGGCCTCGATGCCGAGGCTCTCGCGCACCGAGGGCTCCTCGAAGAAGGGGGTGACGATCGCGACCTCGCCCTCGCGCGTCAGCACTGCGGCGGTCAGCCGCTCGCTCCGCCACCATTCGACCCCGGTGAAATAGACGAGGCTCGACCCCGGCTCGATCAGCAGCGCGCCGATATCGTTCGCGGCCATCAGCGCTTTTGCCTTGGCGATGCGCGCCATGCGTTCGTCGCGCCCGATCGGGACGGCCTTCGCGGCGAGGTTCGGAAGGCCCGCGGTGTCGGCGGCAAGCACCGGCGCCGGCCATGTCGCGGCCAACCCGCCCAGCGCCGTGATGCCGAGAAATTGCCGTCGCTGCATCATTCGCCCCCTCGTCAATATAGCAGCAGATCGGCGATCTCGTCCCGCCAGCTGCCCTCGTCCGGTCCCGCCAGCGCATCGAGGTCGCCAGCCTCCGCCGCGGCATCGTCGACCCACGAGCGCAGCCCCGGGCCGCCGTTGATCACGTCGATCGCGAGCACGTCGTCGGTGTACTCGTACTTGAAATCCTTGCCGCGCCAGACCGGATAATCGGGATACAGCGAACGGATCGCCTTGAACCCCAGCGCCTGCACGCGCCACGGCCGGAACGCCGTATGGTCGTACCAGCCGCCCTCGGCATGGATGAATACCCCGCTGTTGAGCGTCCCCCGATGCTTGTGAAAGGTCGGCTCGAACCAGATGTCGCGCAGCCGGCAGCCCGCGAGCCATTCGGGCGCGAGCCGGTGCATTTCGGCGATGACCGCGCGCGCATCGATGTTGGGAGCGCCGAACAGTTCGAGCGGGCGCGTCGTGCCGCGCCCCTCGCTCAGGGTCGCGCCCTCGACCATCACCGTCCCCGCATAGGCGCGCGCCATGTTGAGGTTCGCGGCATTGGGGCTGGGGTTGATCCACACGCGCTCTTCCGGCCAGCCGAAGCCCGGCCCCGCGGGCTGCCACCCTGCCATTTCGATCACGCGGTAATCGACGTCGAGCCCGAAGTGACGGATGAACCAGTGCCCCATCTCGCCCAGCGTCAGCCCGTGGCGCATCACCATCGGCCCGGCGCCGACGAAGCTTTCCCAGCCCGCCTGCAGCCGCGTCCCTTCGACCGGACGCCCCGCCGGGTTCGGCCGGTCGAGCACCCACACCGCCTTGCCGTGCGCCGCCGCGGCTTCGAGCACGTAGAGCAGCGTCGTCACATAGGTGTAGATGCGGCAGCCGAGATCCTGGAGGTCGACGAGCATCACGTCGAAGGTGTGCATCGACTGCCCCGACGGCCGTCGCACCTCGCCGTAGAGGCTGAACACCGGCATGCCGTAGACCGGGTCGGTGAAGTCGGGCGACTCCATCATATTGTCCTGGAGGTCGCCGCGCACGCCATGCTGTGGCCCGAACACCGCGGTGACGTCGATCCCCGCGGCGACCAGCGCGTCGAGGCTGTGGACCAGGTCGGCGGTGACCGAGGCGGGATGCGCGAGCAGCGCGACGCGCTGACCCTCGAGCGGTTTGCGCAGTGCGGGGTCGGCGAGCAGGCGGTCGATGCCGAATAGGGTGGTCATGCCGCGGGGGGTGCCCCAAGCGTCAGCGCAAAGCAATCGGGATGATGGAAGTCGGGTTTGCCGGACGGGTGGGCGAGCGCCCAGTAGCTTTTGGTGCCGTCGACCTCTTCGATGACGGCGGAGAGGCCGATCTGCCACGGCTTGCGCGCCGATAGCCGTGTCAGGGGTGACATATCGACAGCAGCCGAAATGATCATTTCGCCGTCCGCCAGTTCTACATCGATCGGAGGAGCGTCGAGCGGCGGCGGCGCGATGGGCTGCCGGTAAGCTTCGAATTCATAGGCGGCCCACGCGCTGGAGGGCGCGAAATTGAATTCGGCATAAGCCGAGCTGGCGACGGGCTTCGCAAAGGCTTCGACACAGGTCGTTTGCCACAGTCCGTCGCTCCGACGGGCATAGGCAACGGGCCCCGGTATCGACAGGCGGTGGAGATCTCCGACGACATGAAAGCGCAGAACGAGCTGACCCCATTCGTTTCGGGCAGCGGATGCGGTGATCCGCCTTACTGCGTCACAAGGTGTTTCGGGGTGGCAAGACAAGGACAGCCCTTCGACAAGCTCAGGGCAAACGGTGGCGGGGGTATGGGACATTGCGGCCTTCTTTTCCGTTCGTCCTGAGCTTGTCGAAGGACCGTTCTTGCTTTTTGCCAACGTCGAAATCTGGTGCCAATCGCCCCTGATCAGTGCCATCTTCTTGATGCGGCTCCAACCCTTGATCCGGCGCTCGGCCTCCAGCGCTTCGTATCGCGTCGGAAACTCCTGACTCCAGACCAGCGTGACGGGCAGGCGATCGGCGGTGAAACCCGGAAACGAGCCGGCCTCATGCTGGCCGATCCGGTGCGGCAGATTGTCGGTATGGCCGATGTAGAACATTCCGCCCCGGCAGTGCAGCATATAGGCCCAGAAACTCATCGGGCGAAGGTGAAGGAAGAACGGTCCTTCGACAAGCTCAGGACGAACGGGTTTGGGTTGTTTCCATCGCTTATGCCGCATGCTAAGCGCCCGCCCGCTATGACCAGTTACAAATCCGATCTCCTGCGCGTGCTCGACGAGCGCGGCTATATCCACCAGACGACCGATGCGGAAGGGCTCGATGCTCTCGCCGCGCAGCAGATCATTCCCGGCTATATCGGCTTCGATGCCACCGCGCCCTCGCTGCACGTCGGCAGCTTGGTCCAGATCATGATGCTGCGCCGCCTGCAGCAGACGGGGCACAAGCCGATCGTGCTGATGGGCGGCGGGACGACGCGGATCGGCGATCCGACGGGCCGCGACGAGAGCCGCAAGATGCTGTCCGACGAGACGATCGCCGCGAACATCGCGTCGATCTTCAGCATCTTCCAGCGCTTCCTGACCTTCGGCGACGGCCCGACCGACGCGGTGATGGTCGACAATCAGGACTGGCTCGGCCAGCTCGGCTACATCCAGCTGCTGCAGGAAGTCGGCACCCACTTCACGATCAACCGCATGATGACCTTCGATTCGGTGCGGTTGCGGCTCGAACGCGAACAGCCGATGACCTTCCTCGAATTCAACTACATGATCCTCCAGGGCTATGATTTCCGCCACCTGTCGCGGTCGATGGGGGTGCGGCTCCAGATGGGCGGATCGGACCAGTGGGGCAACATCGTCAACGGCATGGAGCTTGGCCGTCGCATGGACGGCGCCGACCTGTTCGGGCTGACGACTCCGCTGCTGACCACCGCCGCGGGCACCAAAATGGGCAAAACCGCCGCCGGGGCGGTGTGGCTCAACCCCGAACAACTGTCCCATTTTGACTATTGGCAATTCTGGCGCAACACCGACGACCGCGATGTCGGCAAGTTCCTGCGCCTCTTCACCGACCTGCCGATCGAGGAGATCGCGCGCCTCGAAACGCTCGAGGGCGCCGCGATCAACGACGCCAAGAAAATCCTCGCCGACGCCGCGACCGCGATGTGCCGCGGCGAGGAAGCGGCGCGGACCGCAGCGGAAACGGCGATGCAAACCTTTGAAAAGGGCCAGATCGGCGGTGACCTGCCGCAGGTTGCCGCCCCGGCCGAAGGGCTTCGCATCCTCGACGCGCTGCGCGAGCTCGGTTTCGCGGCGTCGAACAAGGAGGCGCGGCGCAAGCTCGAAGAGGGCGCGGTGAAGGTCGATGGTGCGGTGATCCGCGATCCGCAACACCTGATCCTGCCCGCCGCCGACCCGGTCCCGGTCAGCCTCGGCGCCAAGAAACACGGGCTCGTCATCGGCTGACGGCTTGCCGCATCGTTTACCGTTTTTTAGAAGTATCCGACCGATCCTTCGGGTCTGACCAGCAAGGGTATGAGCATGCGCAAGATCGACACCAGCAAGGCCAATTACGTCGGGCTCGACCAGCGCCTCGCGCCGCGCAGCGACGTCTATTGCCGCCTGCCCTTCATCCTGCCCGACGGCGGACAGGAAATGTGCACCTGCGTCAACATCAGCGCCGACGGCCTGCTGATGCGCTACGAGCGCGCGCTCGAGGTCGGCGATCCGCTGGTGTTCCGCATGCCGATCGTCGGCCGCATCGGCGCCAAGGTGATCTGGTCGCTCGCCGGCAAGACCGGGGTCCAGTTCGAAACGATGATCGCGGTCGAGGATTATCTGCCGATGATCCGCGCCATGGGCGCGCGCGGCGACGCCTAACCGCCAACCTTTATATTCCGTTCGCCCTGAGCTTGTCGAAGGGCTGCTCTTTCTTTCCGCGTTGAAGGAGAGAAGGACGGTGCTTCGACAAGCTCAGCACGAACGGGAGTTGGTGGTTCATCCGCTCCTGAGCAGCGGTACCGCGGCGTCGCGTTCGAACAGATACAGGCAGTGGCGCACGGGTTCGCCGCGGGCGCCTTCCATTCCGCCGTCGCGCTCGACGAACAGCCGGGCGTCGTCGTGCGCGACCGGGAGCAGCCGCACGAGCTGTTCGGCCGACGCCAGCCGGTAATCGGCGTCGCCCGACTGCTTGAGCCCGAGCAGTTCGCCGCCGCCGCGCAGTTCGAGGTCCTTTTCGGCGATCACGAAGCCGTCGTTCGTCTCGCGCATCAGCGCGAGCCGCTCGCGTGCGGTTTCGGACAGGCTCTGCGACCGCAGCAGCAGGCACACCGACTGCGCGGTGCCGCGCCCGACCCGCCCGCGCAGTTGGTGGAGCTGCGCGAGGCCGAAATTCTCGGCATGCTCGATGACCATCAGGCTTGCGGCGGGGACGTCGACCCCGACCTCGATCACCGTGGTCGCGACCAGAACGCCGATCTCGCCTGCCTGAAACCGCGCCATCACCGCATCCTTGTCGGGGCCCTTCATCCGCCCATGGACCAGCCCGACGCGATCCGCGCCGAGCCGTTCGGCGAGCAGCGCGGCGCGCTCCTCGGCGGCGGCGAGTTCGCTCGTCTCGCTCTCGGCGACCAGCGGGCACACCCAATAGGCCTGCGCGCCGCCGGCGAGATGCCGGGCGAGGCCCGCGATCACCTCGTCGAGCCGGTCGATCGACAGCACGCGCGTATCGACCGGGGTTCGCCCCGGCGGCATCTCGTCGATCCGCGACACGTCCATCTCGCCATGGTTGGCGAGTTGCAGCGTGCGCGGGATCGGCGTCGCGGTCATCACCAGCAGGTGCGGCGGCCGCGCGCCCTTGCCCGTCAGCATCAGCCGCTGCGCGACCCCGAAGCGATGCTGTTCGTCGACGACGACCAGCGCCAGATCCTTGTAGGTCACCGCCTCCTGAAAGATCGCGTGCGTGCCGACGAGGATGTCGATGCCGCCGTCGGCGAGCCCCATCAGGGTCGATTCGCGCGCGCGGCCCTTGTCGCGCCCGGTCAGGATGGCGAGGTTCACCGGCAGCCCGCCGAGCATCTTTTGCAGCGTCGCGAAATGCTGGCGCGCAAGGATCTCGGTCGGCGCGAGCAGCGCCGCCTGCGTGCCTGCCTCGACCGCCGCGAGCATCGCACGCAGCGCGACGAGCGTCTTGCCCGACCCGACGTCGCCTTGCAGCATGCGCAGCATCGGGGTCGGCTGAGCCATGTCGCCGGCGATCTCGCGCCCGACGCGCTCCTGCGCGCCGGTCAGCCCGAACGGCAGTTTGAGTGCCCCGGTCAATCGCCCGTCGCCGGCCACGGCGCGTCCGCGCCGGTTGCGCAGCCCCTGACGGATCAGCATCAGCGCGACCTGGCTCGCGAAAATCTCGTCATAGGCGAGCCGGTCATGCGCCGCGGCATCGTGGGGACTGGCGTGGGCGCGGGCCAGCGCTTCGTGCCAGGTCGGCCAGTCGCGCGTTGTCAGCAACGGGCCGTCGATCCATTCGGCAAGGTCGGGGCGCCGTTCGAGCGCGATGGCGACGAGCTGGTTCAGCCGCGCGTTGGTGAGTCCTTCGGTCAGCGGATAGACGGCCTCGCTGGTCGCGATGCCGCCTTCGCCGGGTTCGCCGACATGGTCCGGATGGACGATCTGGCGCATGTCACCATAGGCGTCGAGCCGGCCCGATACCTGCCGCGCTTCGCCGAGCGGAAACAGTTTTTTCGCAAGCCCCGCGGTGCGTCCGAAATAGACGAGGCGGACATGATCGCCCGCGCCGTCGAACGCCTCGACCCCGAACGGCGCGCGCGGGCTGCGTCCCGAACGATAGTCCTGCGCGGTCAGCGTGACGATGATCTGCTGCCCGACCTGTGCCTGATCGAGCCGGTCGACGGGATAGCGCTGCACCAGTCCGGTCGGCAGGTGGAACAGCACGTCGACCACGCGTTCCAGCCCCAGCCGCGTCAGCGGTTTGGCGAGCTGCGGCCCGACGCCCTTGAGGTCGGTGAGCGCGGCAAAGAGCGGGTTGAGGATATCTGGACGCATCGCGATTCGGTCAGGTCCGCCGCCCGAGGCATTTTCGTCGGAAGGTCACAAAGGTCACGCCACGTCCCCCTTCCCTTCGCCCTCTTCGGCGCGCGGCACGACAATGGAACGGCAGAGGGTCGGCAGGCAGGGGATCCGCATCATCGCTCGACGCTATCGCGCCGCGATAATGTAGGACAGCGAAAATTGAGGGCGGTGCCGGTTCCCGGGACGGACAGTGGGTCGATCTGAATTTCGGCTTTGGGGTAGGAAGCGGACTGTCCTCTATGCCCGTTCGTGTCGAGCGAAGTCGAGACACCCGGAAGGCACACGTTCCCGAGGGGTGTCTCGACTTCGCTCGACACGAACGGGATTATCCGACGGAATGTCCGCAATCGGTCGCTTGCTACCATGGGTATCGAACCGACCCGTAGTTTCCGAAAGGGGGTGGAGAGCTGCCGATTGAGTGGCGAACCGGTTTCCCCTCCCGCAAGCGGGAGGGGAGAAGAGCGGCCGCAACCGGTCGAAAACCGCCATCCCTCCCTTTCGTCATGCCGAAACCGGGGCAACGGCGTGAGGCACGGCGCTTCTCTTGATACATCGCGCAACCGCTCTAAAAGGCCCGCCATGCAAGACCGCCTCAAACGCCTCAAATTCCGCGCCTGGCACCGCGGCACGCGCGAGGCCGACTATATGATCGGCGGCTTCTTCGACCGCTATGCGTCCGGCTGGGACGAAGCGGACGTCGCCTGGTACGAACTGGTCGTCGAGGAGGATGACGTCGACATCATGGCGTGGGCACTCGGCACCGGCCATCCGCCCGCGCATCTCGACCGCCCCGACATGATCGCCGCGATGCGGCGGCTGGACTATATCCCGCTGCCATGACGATGCCCGCCGCCGACATTTTTGCCGCCATCGCGTCGGCACCGGCATCGCTGACCCTCGCGCGCGCCGCGGACGGCTTCCTGCCGCTGCTGCTCGCCGACCTCGCGCGGGCAAGCGACAAGCGGCTCGTCTATGTCGCGACCGACGATGCCGCGATGCAGGCAATCGCCGACGCCGCACCCTTCTTTGCCCCCGACCTCGCCGTCCACCGTTTCCCCGCTTGGGATTGCCTGCCTTACGACCGCGCCGGGCCGTCGATGCGCGTCAGCGCCGACCGGCTTGCGACGCTGTCGGCGTTGCAGGCGCCGCCGGGGCGCGGCGAGCTGATCCTCACCACCGTTGCGGCGCTGACCCAGCGCACGCTCACCCCGTTTCGCGTGCGCCAGCTCGCGACGACGCTGGCCGCGGGGCAGCGGATCGATCGCGATTCGCTCGCGGACCTGCTCGTCTCGAACGGCTTTTCGCGCGTCGACACCGTCGCCGACCAGGGCGAGTTCGCGGTGCGCGGCGGCATCGTCGACCTGTTCCCCGCTGGCGAGGAAACCGGATTGCGCGTCGATTTCTTCGGCGACGAGATCGAGAGCATCCGCCGCTTCGACCCCGCCGACCAGCGCAGTCTCGGGCCGGCGAAGGCGCTGAGCCTGCTCCCCGCCGCCGAAACGCTGCTCGACGAGGCGACGATCAAGCGCTTCCGGTCGAGCTACCGCGAGATGTTCGGCGCGCAGGCAACCGGCGACCCCCTCTATCAGGCGGTGAGCGAGGGCCGGCGGCAGGCGGGCATGGACCACTGGTTGCCGCTGTTCGAGGAACGGCTGGCGACGCTGTTCGACCATATCGACCCCGCGACCCCGGTATTGCGCGGCCACCGCACCGACGCGACCGCCGAGACGCGCTTCGCCGCGATCGCCGACTATCACGCCAACCGCGTCGCCGCCGAGCGCGAATCGCCGGGCAGCTACCGCCCGCTCGCGCCCGAAACGCTGTATCTGAGCGAGGCCGAATGGGCCGGGGCGACGGCCGATCGTCCGATCCATGTCGTCACGCCCTTCGACGTCCCGCCCGCGCCGCGGGTGATCGATCTCGAAAGTTTCGCGGCGCGCGACTTCACCCCCGAGCGCGCCGCCGACCTCAACATCTACGACAAGGTCGCCGACCATCTGTCCGACGAGCGCCGCAAGGGGCGCCGGACGATCATCGCGAGCTATTCGGGCGGCGCGCGCGAGCGGTTGTCGGGGTTGCTGCGCGAGCATGGCGTGACGGCGCTCGCCCCCGCCGACAGCTGGCAGGATGCGCTCGGCACCGCGTCGGCGACAAGCGGCGGCGCGACCGCGATGATCGTGCTGCCGCTCGATCATGGCTTCGCCAGCGACGCGATCAGCCTGCTCACCGAACAGGATATTCTCGGCGAACGCCTCGTCCGCCGCCAGAAGCGTCGCAAGAGTGCCGATGCCTTCCTCGCCGAACTCGCGACGCTCAGCGTCGGCGACCTCGTCGTCCACCTCGATCATGGCATCGGGCGCTACGAGGGGCTGACGTCGATCCCCGTGGGCAGCAGCCCGCACGACTGTGTGGCGCTCACTTACTCGGGCGGCGACAAGCTCTACGTCCCGGTCGAAAATCTCGACGTCCTGTCGCGCTACGGCGGTGAAAGTGATGGCGTCGGACTCGACAAGCTCGGCGGCGAGGCGTGGCAGCGCCGCAAGGCGCGGATGAAGGAACGCATCCGCGAGATCGCGGGCGAACTGCTGGCGACCGCCGCGCAACGCGCTTTGCGATCGGGCGAGTTGCTGGCACAGGATGCCGCCTATCCCGCCTTCGCCGACCGCTTTCCCTATCAGGAAACCGACGATCAGGACCGCGCGATCGGCGATGTTCTCGCCGACATGGCGTCGGGTCGACCGATGGACCGGCTTGTCTGCGGCGACGTCGGTTTCGGCAAGACCGAGGTCGCGTTGCGCGCCGCCTTCGTCGCCGCGATGGCGGGGGTACAGGTGGCGGTCGTGGTGCCGACGACGCTGCTCGCGCGCCAGCATTACAGCAATTTCGTCGATCGCTTCAAAGGCTTCCCGATCAACATCGGTCGTCTGTCGCGCCTGGTGCCGGCCGGCGAAGCGCAGAAGACGCGTGACGGTCTGTCGGCGGGAACGATCGACATCGTCGTCGGCACCCACGCCGTCATCGCGAAATCGGTCGAGTTCAAGAATCTCGGTCTCGTCATCGTCGATGAGGAGCAACGTTTCGGGGTCGTCCACAAGGAGCGGCTGAAGCAGCTCAAGACCGACGTCCATGTGCTGACGCTGACCGCGACGCCAATCCCGCGCACCTTGCAGATGGCGATGTCGGGGCTGCGCGAACTCAGCGTGATCCAGACCCCGCCGGTCGACCGTCTTGCGGTGCGGACTTATGTGGCACCCTGGGATCCCGTCGTCATCCGCGAAGCGCTGCTTCGCGAGCACGACCGCGGCGGGCAGAGCTTCTTCGTCACCCCGCGGATCAAGGACCTCCCCGATATCGAGGAGTTCCTCCGCACCCGCGTTCCCGAGATCAAATATGTCGTCGCGCACGGCCAGATGGCACCGGGCGAGGTCGAGGAGCGGATGGGCGCCTTCTACGACCGTAAATATGACGTGCTCGTGTCGACCACCATCGTCGAAAGCGGGCTCGATATTCCGAGCGCGAACACGCTGATCGTCCACCGTGCCGACCGCTTCGGCCTTGCCCAGCTTTACCAGCTGCGCGGCCGCGTCGGGCGCTCGAAGACGCGCGCCTATGCCTATCTCTCGACGCTGGAGGGCGGCGCGATCACCGATGCCGCCGAGAAGCGGCTGAAGCTGCTCGGCGATCTCGACACGCTCGGCGCGGGGTTCCAGCTTGCGAGCCACGACCTCGACATCCGCGGCGCCGGCAACCTCGTCGGCGACGAACAGTCGGGGCATATCCGCGAGGTCGGCTTCGAACTCTACCAGTCGATGCTCGAGGAAGCGATCCTTGTCGCCAAGGCCGAAGGCATGGGCGCGGCACCGCCGCGCGAAGCCTTGTCGCCCGTCATCACCGTCGATGCTCCGATCCTGATACCCGAGGATTATGTGCCCGATCTGCCGCTGCGCATGGCGCTCTATCGCCGCATCAACGATGCCGAGGATCGCGCCGGCCTCGACGCCTTCGCGGCCGAAATGATCGACCGTTTCGGCCCGCTTCCGCCTGAAACCGCGAACCTGATCCAGCTGATGGAGATCAAGGCGAACGCCAAGGTCGCGGGGATCTCCAAGCTCGACGTCGGCGCCAAGGGCGCGCTCGTCAGTTTCCACGGCGACCAGTTCGCCAATGTCCCCGGCCTCATCGCCTATGTCGAACGATTGAAGGGGCGCGCGCGCCTGCGGCCCGACAACAAGCTGTCAATCAGCGGCGACTGGGGCGGCGTGGGTGCGCGACTCAACGGGGCGCTGCAATTGTCGAAGGGGCTCGGCAAGCTGGCCAGGCAGGCGGGTTGAGCAGATTTCGGGTCGGAGTCTTTATCCGGGCATGATGGCCGTATAGGCGGCCCGCGCCTGCATCAAGCCATCGAAGAGCAGGCGGCGAAGCGGCGGCCCGACCGCGACAGCGCAGTCGAAGATCGTCCGGTTCCCGCCCCAGAGCTGCTGTGCGCAGTTGCCGCCCGCCGACGCGCAGGTGTCGAAAAGCATCGCCGGGTGCCGGTCGATCTCGTCGGCGACGTGACGCATCAGGAGAAGGCCGGGCGCATAGGCCCGATACGCCTCGTCATACGCCATCTTGAAACCGAAGCCGCGGTCGCCACCGACAAACCAGCTCGACATCGCGAGCGGCCGATCGCCGGTCGCCAGCGTTGCCAGCCTGACCTGTCCGTGTTTCCTCCCCTGCGCGATCACCTCGCGGAAAAGGGCTTCGGTCTGGGACGCGCATCCCAGCGCGCTGCCGGCCCGTCCCTTCCATCCCGATTGTTCGAGCGCGAGAAAGTCGTTGATCCATCGTTCGCAATCGGCGCTCGACGTCTGGATGTCGATCGACACGGGGCCGTGGTCACGATTCAGTCGCCGCGCCAGGCTGCGCAACCGTGCCCGCGGCTTGCCCTGCAACGCGAGGATCTGGTTCGGAAGGCGCGCGGCGCGTTCGAACCGGTCGAGCAGGCGAAATCCCCGCCCGCTCGCGGCGCAGACGTCGATCAGCGCAGCGCAGGCCGGGTCGTCCCACGCGAACTGGCGGCAATGCAGCAATGTCCCGCCGTTGCCATGATCGTCGAGATGGCGCAGCAGTGCGGTCCAGAAGCCGTGCGCGGCATCGGGGCGCACGAGCGGCGAACCGAGAAACTGGTTGGTTGCCGACCATGTCTGCCAGTTGGCCACCGGCCAGCGTCCGAAGCGCGGCTGGATCGTCAGCGGCAGCGCCCCGATCCATCCGCCGTCGCGCCGTTGCACGATCGCCAGCCAGGCCGCGCGCGCCGATCCGGCATGGCGCAGCGCAGCATGCATGAACCAATGCTCGGCAAAGACGTTGGCGGTGCCCGCCGCTGTCGACAGCTCCGCCCATCGGGCCTGATCGGCGTCGGTCAGCTCGACGGGGCGCAACAGCCGCACTGTATATGCCTCGCTTGCGCCGGGATCGCGGACGATATCGTCGCCGGTGATCGGCTGATGGATCACAGCAGCCCCACCCGCCGTGCGGCGCGGCAGCCCAAAGCGCGCCAGCGCGGTTGCTGCGGCCATTCCGGAATCCCGGCGGGCAGCCCCAGACGGCGCAGCAGCGGGTTGACGACCAGCGCGTCGGCCGCCGCCGCGCTCCAGTCGCACTGCCAGGTCATCGACAGCGATACCGATGGCGACGATCCTGCCCGCACCCAGTGCGGTGCGGCATAGGGGACATAAAGTGCATCGCCGGGCGTCAGGTGATGCGCCGCGCCGCGCGTATCGAAACCCTCTTGCCACGGCAGCATATTTTCGCCCGCGCGATGATAGGCTTCGCGCTGGTCGCGCGACAGAAAGGGTGGTTCGGGCGGATAGGTGACGAAATCCTTGTCGCCGGCGATCTGGAACAGGATATTATATTCGGCGTCGAAGTGGAACGGAGTCAGCGTGTCCGGCGCCGAGATGAAGACGAATCCCTTGAGCGACTGTGGCGGTCCGGTCAGCGGGGCAATCGTCGGCGCGAGTTCGGCCATCAATCCATGCAGCAGGTCACGATAGCGGGGCAATTGCTCGACGAAGCGTAGCATGATCCAGCTGCCGCTGGTTTCGATCGACGGGATGATATCGGCGGTCGCGCTGTCGTCGGCACCGATCATGGCAAAGTCGCCGCCATTGGCTGCGCCGGCGATACGCCGCTCGATATGCTGCGGGGGCAATTCGCGCGCGGCATCGGCGAGCGCGGGCAAGGACAGCAGCGGATGAGGCGCAAGGTCGTGCCGCAGCATCGCGGACGACATCGGATAGGCCCTCGACAGACCGTCCAGACTCGATGGTGCCACAAAGGTCATAGCCGGTCCTGAACACTCCGCTTCCCGCTTCGGGGCAGTATCGGGCAAGGTTGAAAAACCGGTTAATTCCTGAGATTTGCGTGAACTTCGTGAGCTGCTGCGCGGAGAAAAGAGGGCGGTCGCTATCCCGTCGTCATGCAGTGAGGAGGGCGGGAAGTTCCCCCCCGGGCACCGGCCCCGATTTGAGGAAGCCTTGCCAGGTGGCCACGCCCAGATCCTTCAGACGCGCAAGCTGCGCCGCGTGTTCGATCCCTTCCGCGACCACGAGGAGGCCGAGCGCGCGCGCAAGGTCGACGATCGCGCGCACGACGATACGGTCGCGGTCGCTGCCGTCGATCGTCCGCGTGAAGCCGCTGTCGATCTTGAGATAGTCGATGGGCAGCCGGGCGAGCAGCGACAGGCTGGAATAGCCGGTACCGAAATCGTCGATAGCGATCGCGCAGCCGAGGTTGCGGATCTGCGCAAGCTGCGCCGCGGCGCTGGCGGGGTCGCTGAGCATCGCCTGTTCGGTGAGTTCGAGCGTCAGACGGTCGGGATCGACGCCTGCCGCCTTGGTCATCGCAGCGAACCGGTCGGCAAAATCGGGGTCGCCGAGGTCGGCGGCAGTGATGTTGAGCGATACGCGGAGCTTTGCGAGCGGCTTGGGCCACTTTGCCATTTCGGCAAGCGCGACGCGGTGTGCATGTTCGGTGAGTTCGCACTCCATCCGTGCGGCGCGCGCGGCGGTGACGAGTGCGCCTGCACCGAGCAGGCCAAGTTCGGGATGCTGCCAGCGGAGCAATGCCTCGACACCGGTCATGGCGCCGGTCGCGACGTCATATTGCGGCTGGTAGTGAATTACGACCTCGCCTGCGGACAGCGCCGCCTTGACCGTTGCGCCATCGCGCGCCGATGCGGGGCGCGCGAGCTGGTCGCTCGCGGTGCGCAACTGCTCGGCGACGGGCTCGTCGCGCGTGATCATCGCCGCAGCGATGCGGATTGCGAGGCGGCCGTTGGGATCGCCGACCATCGGCTCGGCGAGCGCGACGTGGAGCGTTCGTTCCTGTGCGCGGAGCGCCCCGAGCGACAGCGGCGCGGCGGGAACGATCAGGAAGCGCGGTCCGTCGAGCCGGTCGATATGCGAACCGTGTCCGAACTCGTCACCGGCGAAATTCTCGAGTCGGCGCCCGACCTCTTCGAGCAGCGCATCGCCCGCTGCGGTGCCCGCGCTGTTGTTGATTCGCGCGAGTTGGTCGACTTGGACCAGAATCACGCCGATGTCGGCGGCGTGGCGGGCGTGCAGCGCCTCAAGGTGCAGGACGGCGGCGGAGAAGGTGTCAACTATGCGATTCATCGGCGCGGCCATAGCAGGCATTGCTTGCCAATCCCCTGCCTTTTGCATCACAATCCGTGCCAATGGTCGCATTGTCACCCTCGACCGCTCCGCTGACCGATGGCCACGGCCGACGGATCAGTTACTTGCGCCTGTCGGTCACCGATCGCTGTGACCTGCGCTGCCGCTATTGCATGGCAGAGGACATGACCTTCCTCCCCAAGGCGGAGGTGCTCAGTATCGAAGAAATGGCGAGACTTGCCGAACGCTTCGTCGCGCGGGGCATCCGGCGCATCCGCCTCACCGGCGGCGAGCCGCTCGTGCGGCGCGGGATCGATATACTCGCGAAGCGGCTCGGCGCGCTGCTCGGCAAGGGGCTCGACGAGTTGACGCTCACGACCAATGGCATGCGGCTCGCTGAATATGCATCGATGCTTGCCGAAGCCGGAGTGCGGCGCGTCAACGTCAGCCTCGATACACTCGACGCAGCGGCGTTTCGTCATATCACCCGTGTGGGCGACCTCGCGGTTGCGCTGCGCGGGGTTGCCGCAGCGCGCGGAGCCGGGCTGTCGGTCAAGATCAACATGGTCGCGCTCGCGGGGCTCAACGAGGACCAGTTGCTGCCGATGCTGGACTGGTGCGCGGCCAATGGTTGCGACCTGACGCTGATCGAGACGATGCCGCTCGGCGAGGTCGAGGGCGATCGCAGCGACCATTATGTCCCGCTTCATCAATTCGTGGCGCCGTTGCGCGCCGAACGGGCGCTCTTTCCGGTCGACAAGCGGACCGGCGGCCCGGCGCGCTATTTCGCGATCGAGGACAGTCCGGTGACGCTCGGCCTGATCACGCCGCTCAGCGACAATTTCTGCGCGACGTGCAATCGTATCCGCCTGACCGTCGAGGGGCGCGTCTATATGTGCCTGGGGCAGGACGATCATGTGGACCTGCGCACCGCGCTTCGCGACGGCGGCGATGTCGATGGCTTGATCGATGCGGCTTTGGCTGGCAAACCCCGCGCGCATGACTTTCAAATCGAACGAGAGTCCAAACCGGCGGTCGCGCGTCACATGAGTGCTACGGGCGGGTAAAGTCCGCCCCTGGGGGACCGAAGCAATATGCAACGCAGGATCGCGCTTGTCGCGTCGAACGCGCCCGCGGCGGCGGAGGCCGAGGCCGAACTTCGTCCGCTGTATGATTTCGTCGACCTTGCCGAGGCCGACATGCTGATCGCCTTGGGCGGCGACGGCTTTCTGCTGCATATGCTGCACATGCTGCTCGACCAGCGTCGCAGTCTGCCGGTGTTCGGGATGAATCGCGGCACCATCGGCTTTCTGATGAACGAGTTCCGCGTCGAAGGGTTGCTCGATCGAATCGCCTCGGCGCGTCCGTTCCTGGTCCACCCGCTGTCGGGGGACATCACGACGATCAGCGGTGAACGGCATATCCTGCCCGCGATCAACGAAATTTCGCTGCTGCGCGAAACGCGGCAGGCGGCGAAGCTCGAAGTAATGATCAACGAAAAGACGATGCTCGAAGAACTCGCCTGCGACGGCGTACTGGTGGCGACCCCGGCCGGATCGACCGCCTACAACCTCAGCGCCAACGGTCCGATCCTGCCGCTCGAATCGGAAATGCTCGCGCTCACCCCGATCAGCCCGTTCCGTCCGCGGCGCTGGCGGGGGGCGCTCGTCCCCGAATCGACCAGCATCCGCTTCAACGTCCGCGAGGCTGCAAAACGCCCGGTCAGCGCGGTCGCCGACCAGCGCGAGATTCGCGACGTGAAGACGGTACTGGTCACCACGGACCGCAGCCGGCCGCTGACGCTGCTTTTCGATCCCGACCAGGGCCTCGACGAACGCATCGCGATGGAACAGTTCATCAGTTGAGCGCATGCGGGAGGCGGACGGCTATCGGCTGTCCGGCTTTCGTGAAACAATCATCATAACCTCTTGCAAATTCCTTCGGGCGGCGGCAAAGGGGCCGCCTTGTCCGCCTCGGCGGATTGCTCCTCGGTAGCTCAGCGGTAGAGCAGTCGACTGTTAATCGACCGGTCGTAGGTTCGAATCCTACCCGGGGAGCCATTTATCCTCTTCGCCACAATTGCAGCCGCTGCCGCCATTGGTTCGGCGGTTCGATCGTCGCGGATGCGGGATGACGGACTTGGCGATTGCCCGTCTCTGCCCTAGACCTTGCGACAGGTTCGAAGAGCGGAGGACAACGGGTGACCGAGGGCGGTACGGCAAGCGAAATCTATATCGGGCTCGGTGGCGGCGGAGCGGCCGATGGGCCGCGCCAGTCGCTGGTGCTGAGGCGCGCGAACCGCCACGGGCTGATCGCGGGTGCGACCGGCACCGGCAAGACGGTGACGCTCCAGGGGCTCGCCGAGGGTTTCTCTGCAGTGGGCGTTCCGGTTTTCGTCGCCGACGTGAAGGGCGACCTTGCCGGCATGGCAATGGCGGGCAGCCCGGCGTCGAAGATGCACGAGATTTTCGCCGCGCGCGCCGCCGAGATCGGCGACAGCGACTGGGCGTATCGCGACAATCCGGTGATTTTCTGGGACCTGTTCGGCGAACAGGGCCATCCGATCCGCACGACCATTTCAGAAATGGGGCCGCTGCTGCTCGCGCGGCTGATGGGGCTGAACGAGGTCCAGGAGGGCGTGCTGGCGATCGCGTTCCGTGTCGCCGACGAGCAGAATCTGCTGTTGCTCGATTTGGGCGACCTGCAGGCGATGCTGGCCTGGTGCGCGCAAAATGCCGACGAGCTGACGATCAAATATGGCAATGTGTCGAAGGCGACCGTCGGGACGATCCAGCGGCAATTGCTGACGCTTGAAAGCCAGGGCGGCGATCATTTTTTCGGCGAGCCGGCGCTCGATATCCAGGACATGATCCGCACCGACGAGAACGGCCGCGGCTACGTCAACATTCTCGCCGCCGACAAGCTGATGGCGAGCCCCAAGCTCTACGCGACCTTCCTGCTGTGGCTGCTCAGCGAAATGTTCGAGACGCTTCCCGAGGTCGGCGACCCCGACAAGCCCAAGCTCGTCTTCTTCTTCGACGAGGCGCATCTGCTGTTCGACGACGCGCCGCCCGCGCTCGCCGAGAAGATCGAGCAGGTGGTGCGGCTGATCCGATCGAAGGGCGTCGGCGTCTATTTCGTGACGCAGAACCCGATCGACATTCCCGAGGATGTCGCGGGGCAGCTCGGCAACCGCGTGCAGCATGCGCTGCGCGCCTTCACCCCGCGCGACCAGAAGGCGGTCAAGGCGGCCGCCGACACCTTCCGTCCCAATCCGAAGGTCGATGTCGCGCGCGAGATCACCGAACTGAAGGTCGGCGAGGCGCTGGTATCGCTGCTGATGCCCGATGGCGCACCCTCGCCGGTCGAGCGCACGCTGATCAAGCCGCCCTGTTCGCGCGCGGGGCCGCTCGATGCCAAGGAGCGCGCGATCATCCGGTCGATCTCGCCGGTCGACGGCAAATATGACACTGCGGTCGACCGCGAGAGCGCCGAGGAGCTGCTCGCCGCCAAGGCCGAGCAGGCGCAGGCCGCGGCGGTCGAAGCCAAGGCGCAGGCTGAGGCCGACAAGGCGGCAGCGATCGCCGCCAAGGAAGAGGCGAAGCGCAAGGCGGCCGAGGAAAAGGAACGGTTGCGGCTCGAAAAGGTGGCCGCGCGGGAGGCGGCGAAACCGAGCATGGCCGAAAAAATGGTCCAGTCGGCCGCACGGTCGGCGGCGACGAGCCTTGGCCGCCAGGTCGCGGGCAAGTTCGGGGGCCAGTTGATGCGCGGCATATTGGGCAGTTTGTTCAAGTGAGCGACGCCGATGCCGCGGTGATGGAGGCGAGCCTGATCGCCATCGCCGACGCCGATGAGGGCAGGGGCATCGATATCCGTCACCGGCTGTTTGCGCGCTTCCTTGCGGCCTTTCCCGCGCGGGTATCTGCCTTCCTCAATCTCGAGGCGGCGTCGTTGCGCATGACCGACGAGACGCTGCAACTGCTCGTCGGACTGGCGCGGGGAGAGCGTTGGGTCGGGCCGCACGTCGCCGAACTTGTCGGCAACCACCGCAACTACGGAGCGTTGACGCGGGCTGAATATGACGCCTTCATCGACCTGATCGTCGAAGAACTCGCCGCAGCGGCGGGGCCGGCGTGGGACGCCGCCGCGGCGGCGGCCTGGACGCGCCACGCGACAGGGCTGAAAGCGCTGGTGGTGCAGGCGCAGACCGACTGGGCGAGTGCACTGTCCGCCTGAGGCGGGCGCACCTTCGCGCTCGACAAGCCCCTCGAATCGCGGCAGCATGGGTTTCATGACAAAACCTATATTGCCCGGAGAGGTAGCCGCCGCCGTCGTCGATCCCGCCGCTTATGGCGAATGGGGCGCGCTCCACGAACGACTCGCCTGGGCGCGCGCCAATGCGCCGCTCGCGGTCGCAGAGAATCCCGAGGTCGATCCTTTCTGGCTGGTGACGCGCCACGCCGACATCATGGCGATCAGCCGCGATCCGCAGCGGTTCGCGAACGGCATCCGTCCGACGGTGCTGACCAACCGCGACGGCGAAGCGCTGGCGCGCGCGGCGACCCCGAACAACGACGGGCACCTGATCCGGTCGCTGGTCCAGATGGACGCTCCCGATCATATGAAATACCGCCTGCTCACACAGAGCTGGTTCATGCCTAAAAATCTCCGCATCGTCGAAGAGCGCATCCGCCAGATCGCGCGTGACACGGTCGAGCACATGCTCAGCTTTGATGGCGAGTGCGATTTCGCGCGCGACGTCGCGGCGCATTATCCGCTGCGCGTCGTGATGGATATTCTGGGGGTGCCGCCCGAGGACGAGCCGCGCATGCTGATGCTGACGCAGCAATTGTTCGGATCGACCGACCCCGAACTCAACCGCAGCCGCGAAGCGATCAGCAGCGCCGAGCAGGCGATCGCGATGCTCCACTATGTCATTGCCGATTTCGAGCAATATTTCGGCGCGCTGACCGCCGATCGCCGGGCCAACCCGCGCGAGGATATCGCGACGGTGATCGCCAACGCGACGATCGACGGCGGGCAAATCCCCGACCGCGAACTGGCGGGTTATTATATGATCATCGCCACCGCCGGCCACGACACGACGAGCGCCTCGACCGCCGGCGCGCTGATGGAGATGGCGAAGGATCCCGCGCTGTTCGGGCGCTTTCGTGCCGCGGAAAGCGACAAGTCCGGGCTGATCGAGGAAGCGATCCGCTGGTCGACACCGGTGCAGCATTTCATGCGCAGCGCGCGCGAGGATGTCGAGATCGGCGGGCAGCAGGTCCGGGAGGGCGACTGGCTGATGCTAAACTATGTTTCGGGCAACCGCGACGAGAGCGTATTCGCCGATCCTTTCGCCTTCGACCCCGACCGGCCGAAGAATCAGCAGATCGCCTTCGGCTTCGGCGCGCATGTGTGCCTCGGCCAGCATCTTGCGCGGATGGAGATGCGCATCCTGATGGAAGAACTGCTGCCGCGGTTGAAGCGGCTGGAGCTGGCGGGCGAACCTGCGCGCGTCGAATCGGTGTTCGTCGGCGGATTGAAGCGGCTGCCGATCCGGTTCGAGGCAGCGTGATGGTTGCTCAGGGCCATCAGTAGGCAGATTTGACGGGGTGGTCGCTTCGCCGGGAGTCGCCTGCCTGGGCGGACGCAATGCTCGTTAGCCCCAACTGGCCTTTTGCCGAAAACGGGGCAGGCGCGGCGTCTAGACCTTCTCACCCGGAAAGAAGCGCGCGATCACGTCGCTCGCCAGCCGCGCGGGGCGCAGCGTTTCGGCGTCGATACAGCACCAGCTGGACTTGACCTCGGCGAGCACTTCCTCGCCGCGTTTGATAACCGTCTCGTAGAAAGCGCGGGCACCCTGTACCTTTTCGAGGATCACCGTCGCGATGACCTGATCGTCGAGGAAGGCGGGGCGGCGGTAGGTGATCTCGTGCTTCAGTGCGACCCACAGATGCGCCGCAACAGCGTCGGGCGGCGCAATTTTGCGCCAGTGCGCGAGCACTGCTTCCTGCACCCAGCTCAGATAATGGGCATTGTTGACATGCCCCATAAAGTCGATCGCGTCGGCGCCGACGGCGATGGCGTGATTGTGGGGGAGCGAGGCGGTGGTCATGTCTTTGACATTAGTGTCAGCAAACCGTGACGGAAAGATGAAAGATCGACTGAATTCATAGAATTTCAGCTCAGCCGCGCCCGCGATAGGGCGCAACGCTCTGATCGGGAAGCCACAGGCTGGCGGGCGGTGCGCCCGATTGCCAGAAGACGTCGATCGGGATGCCCCCGCGCGGATACCAATAGCCGCCGATTCGAAGCCATGTGGGGCGCATTTCATCGAACAGGCGGCGGCCGATACCGACCGTGCAATCTTCATGGAAACCCGCGTGATTGCGGAAGCTGGCAAGAAAGAGCTTGAGGCTTTTCGATTCGACGATGGTCTCGCCCGGAGCGTAGTCGATGACCAGATGCGCAAAATCGGGCTGGCCGGTTACCGGGCAGAGCGAGGTGAATTCGGGCGCGGCGAAACGGACGAGGTAGAGCTCGCCCGCGCGCGGATTGGGAACATAGTCGAGCACCGCGGCCTCGGGCGAGGCGGGCAGTGCGCTGGACTGGCCAAGATGCAGGGGCGCGGGGCGTGGAGGGGTGGAATCGGACATGGAAACCCTCTAGGGACGCGCGCGGCCGATGTCATCCGGTGATGCGGCCGATCATTCAGCGCCGATTCAGCCGATGCGGCGCCAACGAGACGACCGGGATCGCGTAGGGATCATGACGGACAGGCTTTCAGGAACATGGGGCACGGCGTCGGCGGTGCTGGCTTTGGCGCTGGCGGCGGCCCCGCTGGCGCCGGCTGCGGCGCAGGACAGCGAAACCGCTGCGCCCGCTCGTTCGATCGATTTCCGCCTGCCCCCCGCCCCCGAGAATGACGGTCGCGCGCCAGGGATGCAGGGGCCGTCGAACAACGGTCTGGCGCCGCTCGCTCCGGGCGAACGCCGTGGCCCGCCGCAGACCCCGACACCTGCGCCCACGCCAGCGCCGCCGCGCGTCGCGCCGACACAGCCGGGGGCGGCAGCCTCTCCGGCTTCCCCCGCACGCCGGGAGGCGCCCGCCGCGGCCGTGCCCGACCGCGCAGCCTCCGCTACGCGCACCACGCCTGCCGCGGCTGTGGCCGCGCCGCCGCCCGAATCGGCGCCGCTGCCAGCGACGGAGGCGCCGTCACGTCCCGTCGAAACTCCGGCCGCGGCTGTCCCCGCGCCCGCCGCCGACGACGCGGAGACCTTATCCACGGTACCGGATTCGCAAGGCGCGATGCCCGTGTGGGCGTGGCTGCTTGCCGCGCTTGCGGCGGCGGGCGCGGGCTATTGGTATTGGCGCCGACGTCCCGCCGTTGCGGGTGGCGCGCCCGCGGAGCGCGATGCGAGCCCCGCCGAAGCACCGCCGCCTCCCTCGAAGGCCGCTGCGACCCGGCCCGCAGCGCCGCATCCGGCCCCCGCACCGGCGCGCCGCCCCGAGCCTGTGCCCGCGGGGGGCGCCGCAGTGGCGCGCGCCGCTTCGCCGCTCGTGACTCGTCCGGCGGCCGAACAGCGCGCGTTGGTGTCGCTCGCGCTGGAGGTCACGGGGATCCGCATGACCGCCGAGCACGTCGCGGTCGCCTTTTCGCTCAAACTTGCGAATCGGGGCGCCGCGGATGCGACGGGGCTGATGGTGCGTATCGCGTTGAACCAGGGATCGGCGATGACCGAACCCGTGCTCGCGCGCTTTTTCGACGGCGCCGGGGGCAGCGTGTTGCGCGATGACATGGAGATCAGGACGGGGGACGGCGAGTCGCTGGCGACCGAGGCGATGCTGCCACGCGCGATCCTCGAGCCGCTGATGATCGGCGGCAAGCCAATGCTCGTTCCCGTGGTGGCGTTCGACGTGACCTATCACTGGGATGGCGACGCCGATGCTTTCGGCCAGGTCGCGGGCAGCTTCGTGCTCGGCCGCGAACAAGGCACAAGCGGCAGCGAAAAGCTTGCCCCGCTCCCGCTCGACCGCGCGACCTATGTCGTCGACCGGCCCGGCGCGCGCTCGACCGCGGTCCGCCGCGACCAGTAGCGCAGCCTGCTTGCGCCTCCCTTTTCTGTTGCGGTGCAGCATCGGCTAAGGCATGACCCCGATGCTTGAAAAAGCACCGGTGGGGGCATAGGCTGGCGCTCCCCGGAAAGAACCGCAGGATGGCAGGCGAGGGGACAGGAACAGGTCTTCCGTCGGGTCGTAACAGGAGCATGACATGGACGCCTTGGTCTCAACCGACTGGCTGGAACGCGAACTGGGGGCATCGGACCTGCGGGTCGTCGATGCGACGAAATTCTTGGCCGGGACCGATCGCGACGCGCGCGCCGAATATGAAGCCGGCCACATCCCCGGCGCGGTATTCATGGACCTCGCCGAACTGGCCGACACGAACAGCGACATCGACAATATGGCGCCGCCGGCGGAAAAATTCGCGAGCCGCATGCAATCGCTCGGGCTCGGCGACGGCAGCCGCATCGTGATCTACGACGACAGCCCGCTCAAGAGCGCGGCGCGGGGGTGGTGGTTGCTGAAATTGTTCGGCGCTCACGACGTTGCACTCCTGGACGGCGGGCTCGCCAAGTGGAAGGCCGAGGGGCGGCCGCTCGAAATGGGCAAGCAGACGCTGCGCCACCGCCATTTCACCGTGTGGCGCGACGCCAAGGCGGTGCGCACCAAGGACGAGATGCTCGCGAACGTGGCGAGCGCCGCCGAACAGGTCGTCGACGCGCGCCCCGCCGCGCGCTTCACCGGCGAGGAGCGCGACCCGCGCCCGGGCATGGCGCCGGGCCACATCCCCGGCTCGCGCAGCCTGCCGCACAGCGAATTGTTCAACGCCGACGGGACCTGGAAGCAGGGCGATGCGCTCAAGGCCGCGTTCGACGCCGCGGGCATCGACCTCGACCAGCCGCTCGTCACGACCTGCGGCAGCGGCATGACCGCGACCGTGGTTGCGTTCGGCGCCCACCTGCTCGGCAAGGACGATGTCGCGGTTTACGACGGCAGCTGGACCGAATGGGGCGCCGATCCCGCGACGCCCAAGGCGACCGGCGCCGCCTGAGGCGCTTGCAGGCCCCTCGCCGCCTTCGGGGGAGGGGCCTGATCCGGCCGAAAGCGCGGCTTCCTTGCCGTGCAGCTTTTTCTTGCTTGCCCGCTCCGGGGCTGCGGCGTTAGTCCTGCGCCATCGGGGTCAGGCAACCTCCCGGTCAGGCGTCCGCCCAAGCGTTGTTTTTTCACCCGGCTTTGCCGGCTGGAGAAGCATGACGATGACGCCAGATCCCGACCCCAACCTTCCCCTCCAGCACCCATCCTTCGCCGAAGCCGTACGCGCCTATGCACGCGTCGGCCTGCTCAGCTTCGGCGGCCCGGCGGGCCAGATCGCGCTGATGCACCGCGAGTTCGTCGACGACCGCCGCTGGGTCGACGAGGCGACCTTTCTCCACGCGCTCAATTTCTGTCACCTGCTCCCGGGCCCCGAGGCGCAGCAGCTCGCGACGTGGATCGGCTGGCGGCTGCACGGGTTCAGGGGCGGGCTGGCCGCGGGGCTGCTGTTCATTGTTCCCGGCGCGCTGGTGATGCTCGGCCTGTCGGTGCTCTATGTGATGGCGGCGGGGCTCGGCTGGTTCGCCGCGCTGTTCCTGGGGATCAAGGCCGCGGTGCTCGCGATCGTCGTGCAGGCGCTGCTGCGTATCGCCGCGCGCGCGCTCCGGACCCCGCTCCAGCGCGCGATCGCGATCGCCTCCTTCGTCGGCATCGCGCTGCTCGCCCTGCCGTTTCCGCTGGTCGTGCTCGCGGCGCTGCTCACCGGCTGGGCCGCAGGGCGCTGGCGGCCCGAATGGCTGAAGCTCGCGCCGGTGACGAACGGCGCGCCGCCGCCGCCCGCGCGCGCGGCGTGGCGCGAAAGCCTGCGCGCGGTGCTGCTGTGGGGGGCGATCTGGGCGGCGCCGATGCTGCTGATCCTCGTGACGCTGGGACGCGGCCATGTCCTGTGGGACATCGGCGCCTTTTTCTCGCAGCTCGCGGTGGTGACCTTCGGCGGCGCCTACGCGGTGCTCGCCTATATGGCGCAGGAGGCGGTGAGCGGGTTCGGCTGGCTGCGCCCGGGCGAGATGGCCGACGGGCTCGGGCTCGCCGAAACGACGCCGGGGCCGCTGATCCTCGTCACCCAGTTCGTCGGTTTCCTCGCGGCCTATCGCGATGCGGCGCCCTTTACGCCCTTTGTTGCGGCATTCCTCGGCGCGGGGCTGACGCTGTGGGTGACCTTCGCGCCCTGTTTTCTGTGGATTTTCGCCTTTGCACCGTGGATCGACCGGCTCGAACGCGCGGCGGGGCTCAAGGGTGCGCTCGCGGCGGTGACCGCGGCGGTGGTGGGCGTGATCGCCAACCTGTCGCTGTGGTTCGCGTTGCACGTGCTGTTCCGCGAGCTGGTCCGCACCGGCTGGGGCGTCGAGGTGCCGGTCCTGTCCAGCATCGACGGTCCCGCGGCCGCGCTGGCGCTGCTCGCGGCGGTGCTGTTGTTCGGCTTCCGGCTCGGGATCATCCCGATGCTGGCGCTGTGCTCGGCGGCGGGGCTGGCGCTGGGTTTCGTATAGCTTCACTCCCATGATCGGTTCGTGCCGAGCTTGTCGAAGCACCGGCCTTCGGCTTGCCGCGCCGGAAAGAAGGAACGGCGCTTCGACAAGCTCGGGGCGAACGGTATATGTTTGGGGCACATTGGGCTAACGGACACGCATGGCGAACAATCACGAATCCGACGACGACACTCTCCGCCCCGCGACCCGGCTGGTGCAGGGCGGGCGGCGGCCCGAATGGACCGGCGACCCGCGGCTCGGCGGAGGCGTCGTCAACCCGCCGGTGTGGCGCGCCTCGACGATCCTGTACGACAGCATCGCCGACCTCAAGGCGCGCGGACATGCGACGCACGACAAGCTCTATTACGGCCGCCGCGGGACGCCGACGGTGTGGGCGCTCGCCGATGCGCTGACCGGGATGGAGCCGGGGGCCGAGGGCACATTGCTCTATCCGTCGGGGGTCGCGGCCAATTCGGCGGGGCTGCTCGCGCTGCTGTCGCCGGGCGACCATCTGCTGATGGTCGACAGCGCCTATGAGCCGACGCGCGCCTTTTGCGACGGAATGCTGCGCCGTTACGGCGTCAGCACGACCTATTATGATCCGCTGGTCGGCGCCGGTATCGCCGAGCTGATCACCCCGGCGACGAAGCTGATCTTCCTCGAATCGCCGGGCAGCCTGACCTTCGAGGTGCAGGATGTGCCCGCGATTGCTGCGGTCGCGCGCGAGCGCGGGGTGCTGACGATGCTCGACAACACCTGGGCGACGCCGCTCTGTTTCCCCGCGCTGGCGCACGGAGTCGACGTGACGATGATGAGCCTGACCAAATATGTCGGCGGGCATTCGGATGCGATGATGGGGTCGCTCACCGCGACGAAGGCGGTGTGGCCGAAGCTGCGCAGCGCGACCTACCAGCTCGGCCACGCGGTCTCGCCCGACGATTGCGCGCTGATGCTGCGCGGCCTGAGGACGCTCGACGTGCGGCTGGCGCGGCACCGCGAGAGCGGGCTTGCGGTCGCGAACTGGCTCGCGGACCGTGCCGAGGTCGGGCGCGTGCTGCACCCGGCGCTGCCGGGCGATCCCGGGCACGCGATCTGGGCGCGCGATTTCAAGGGGGCGAGCGGACTGTTCGGTTTCACGCTGAAGGGCGCCGACGAGGCCGGGCGCACGCGCTTCATCGAGGCGCTGGCGCACTTCGGGATCGGCTTCAGCTGGGGCGGCTATGAAAGCCTCGTCGTGCCGAGCAATCCCGGGACCATCCGCACCGCGACCGCGTGGAGCGACCCCGACCCGCTCGTCCGCCTGTCGATCGGGCTCGAGGATGCCGAAGACCTGATCGCCGACCTTGCGCGCGGTTTCGCGGCGATGGCCGCATGAACGTCGAGGCGGGGCTTCGCCAGGGGGCGGAGGGCGTCGTCGCGACGATGCGTGCGATCGGCATCGACGTCGGCCAATATCGCCTCTCGCTCTACAGCGTGTTTTCGACGGTGGTCGTCGCGATCCTGCTCTACATCGCGGTCCGGCTCGCGATGCGCGCGATCAAATGGCTGCTGCGCCGCAACAAGCAGATCGACGATACGCAGCGGCTGTTGACCGAAAAGCTGATCGCGATCGCGCTGTTCACGCTCGCGCTGCTGTTCGGCATCGACCTGCTCGGGATCGATCTCACCGCGCTCGCGGTCTTTTCGGGCGCCGCGGGGCTCGCGATCGGTTTCGGCCTGCAAAAGACCGTCGGCAACCTGATCGCCGGCATCATCCTGCTGATGGACCGTTCGATCAAGCCGGGCGACGTGATCGTCGTCGGCGACGGCAGCAGCATGGGCAGTTCGGCGACGATCAACGGCATTCCCAACGTCGGACGGGTCGCCAAGATCGGGGTGCGCGCGGTCAGCGTCGTGACGCGCGACGGCAAGAAGCACCTGATCCCGAACGAATTGCTGATGACCCAGCCGGTCGAGAACTGGAGCTATTCGAGCCGCGACGTGCGCGTGCGGATGCGCGTGCCGGTCGCCTATGACTGCGACCTGCGCGTCGCGCAGGCGATCATGGTCGAAACCGCGAAGGCCAACCCGCGCATCCTGGCCGATCCCGAACCGGTGGTGTGGATCACTGCCTTTGGCGAGCGGGCGATCGAGCATGAGCTGCGCTACTGGATTTCGGACCCCGAAGCGGGGCTCGGCAATATCCAGGGCGAGGTGTTTCTGACGATCTGGGACCGGTTCAGGGAAGCGGGGGTCCGGGTCCCCTATCCGCGCACCGATGTGCGGGTGCTGGCCGACGAGGGCGAGGTGAACCCATAGAACCGTAGCCCTGAGCCTGTCGAAGGGCGCCTATCCGAGAGGCGCCCTTCGACAGGCTCAGGGCTACGGTGATGGGATCAGAACCCCGTCTTCTTCGCGCGCTCGATGCATTCGACGATGATGCGCTTGGCGTCGTCGACGTCGCCCCAGCCGTTGAGCTTGGCCCATTTGCCGGGCTCGAGATCCTTGTAGTGGGTGAAGAAATGCTCGATCTGCTGGAGCACGATCGGCGGCATGTCGGTGTAGGTCGCGACATCCTTGTAATAGGGGAAGGTCTTGTTGACCGGCACGCAGAGCAGCTTCTCGTCGCCGCCGGCATCGTCTTCCATCAACAGCACGCCGATCGGGCGGCACTTGACCACTGCGCCCGCGACGATCGGCGAGCGCGCGACGACGAGCGCGTCGAGCGGATCGCCATCCTCGCCCAGCGTGTGCGGGACGAAGCCGTAGTTGGCGGGGTAGCGCATCGGGGTGTGGAGGAAGCGATCGACGAACAGCGCGCCCGAAGCCTTGTCGAACTCATATTTCACCGGCTCGCCGCCGATCGGGACCTCGATCAGGACGTTGAGGCTGTCGGGCGGGCTGTCGCCGGCCGGGATGAGGTCGATGCGCATGGGAGATGTCCTTTGGTTTTTGATTCGCGCGCGCCTTAGACCTTGCGGGCGGGCGAAGTCGAGGGATTAAGCCCCGCATCGCGGCTGCGCGATGCGGGAGTCCCCCGGGGATGCCAGAGGAAGGCGCGGGGATTGGCCTTACAGGCTCCGCCTCGGGGCGAGCAGGCGATCGAAGGCGTCGGGGCCGGCGCCGGCCTTTTCGAGGTGCGGCCAGCGCAGCCCGCCGCGATAGTCGATCTCGACATTGCGGTAGCGCCCACCGCGCTCGACGAGCAGCTTCACCGGCGTCTTGCCGTCGGTTGCGGCGCGGATCGCGGTTTCGATGCGTTCGCGGCTGTAGGCGAGGCCGTCGACGGCGACGATCTTCGTCCCGTTGACGATATCGGCCCTGAAGGCGGGGCCGTCCCACAGGATGCTGCCCGCGACCCCGTCGCGGTCGATGACCAGCCCCAGGCTGTGGGTGAGGTCGGCGTTCTTCGCCTGCGCCATGCGGTCGCGGTCATAGGCGTTCGGGGCGTCGCGCCAGACGAGGCGGTAACCCGCGGCCTCGATCCCCGCGGTCGGCGCCGGACGGCCGCTCGCCTGCATCCGCTCGCGCAGGAATTTCGCCCAGTCGTACGGATGGACGGCGTTCAGCGCCGTGACGACGTCGTCGAAATCATAGGGCGACTGGCCCCAGTCGCCCTCGCGCCCGCCGAAGAAGGCGCGCGCGAAATCGTCGAGGCTCTTTCCGTTGCCGGTCGCATTGCGAATCAGCATGTCGGCCTCGAGCCACATCAGCGAGCCTTCGTTGTAATAATCCTCGGTGCGCGTCGCGCTGGGGAAGGCGCGTGCCTTGCGGCCGGCGATGATCGGATCGAGCGTCGTATCTTCGACCGAGCGCCACGCGCGGCCGGGCTGGACCGCATAGAAACCGGCGTTGGTGGCCCATTCGGCGAGCACCATTTCCTTCGACTGCATCCCCGAACGCCCCGCGAGGACGAGGTCCCAGAAGCTCGTCTGGCCTTCGTAGACCCACAGGAGATTGTCCTGCATCGGCGTGCGGTAGTCGGGGGTCCAGAGCTTGTCGGGGCGGCGGTATTTGCCGTTCCAGCTATGCACCAGTTCGTGCGGGAGCAGCCCGCGTTCGCTGTCATTCTCGTCCCATTTGGTGAAATAGTCGGGGTTGCGGCTGTTTTCGCTCGACCGATGGTGTTCGAGCCCGATGCCGCCGAGCTGGTCGGTGAGCGCGAGCAGGAATTCGTAGCGGTCGAAATGGCGCACCCCGAACAGCGCCACCGTCTCGGCGACGAGCGCGGCGTGGCGGGCGATATGGTCGGGGCTGGCCTCGAGATATTTCGCCTCGTCGGCGACGACATTGAGCGTGACATTCTGCCCCAGGTCCCATTTGCGGAAATGGGCGCCCGCGAACATCGGGCTGTCGACCAGATTTTCATAGCTGGTGGGGGCGTAGCTGTAGCGATTGCCCGAGACTTTCAGGCCGTCGAGCGCGGCCGCGCCCGTCCAGCCCTCGGGCAGCGTGACGTCGAGCTGCACCGGAATCTGGCGCGTGAACCAGCCCGCGGGATAGACGCTCACCTGTTCCCATTGCAGGTTGATCATCGCCGGGGTGGCGACGACGCGCCCCTCGCTGCTGCGCGTCGGCGACAGGAAATCGAAGGCGATGTCGATGCTCTTCACCCCCTGCGGCACGTCGATGTCGAAAGCGTAGACGTCGGTCGGCTGGCGCGTCCAGACGAGCGGCTTGCCGCCGGCGCTGGCCCTGAACCCCGCGACCTCGGCGATTGCGCCGCGCGGGGCGTGCTTGCCGGGCAGCCATTCGGGATAGAGCAGGGTCAGCTTGCCGCTCTTCGCCACCGGGATCGTCTGGCGGACGCGAAAGATGCCGCGCGCGACGTCGGTGGCGTCGACGCGCAATTGCATCGTGCCGGGATAGGGCCGGTCGGCGGGGAGCGGGATGGTGAAGGGTTGCACGACGGGTTCGGGGCGGCTGTTGCCGTCCTGTGCCCGGACTCCGGGAATGAGGGCGATGAGGGCGGCTGCGACGAACGGTGCTTTTTTCATGGCGACGTTCTGCCGCCATTTGCGGGGAAGGTCCAGCCGGGGGACTGCACGCGCGCTTTGCCTTTCGACCAAAAGCGATTAGACGCGCGCGGCATGAGCAAGGACAAATCCGCGAAGATCCAGACGCCGCAGCCGGTTCGCGGCACCCAGGACATGCTCGGCGATTTCGCCGACCGCTTCCAGCACGTCGTCGACGCCTTCGACCGGGTGCGCCGCCTCTATGGTTTCAAGCGCGTCGAGGTGCCGGTGATCGAGCCGACCGCGGTGTTCGCGCGCTCGCTGGGCGAGACCACCGACGTCGTGTCGAAGGAAATGTATTCGTTCGAGGACCGCGGCGGCGAATCGATCACGCTGCGCCCCGAATTCACCGCGGGGATCGCGCGCGCCTATGTCACGGGCGGCTGGCAGCAGTTCGCGCCGCTGAAAGTGGCGACCCATGGGCCGCTGTTCCGCTACGAGCGCCCGCAGAAGGGCCGCTATCGCCAGTTCCACCAGCTCGACGCCGAGGTGCTGGGCAGCGACAGCCCGCTCGCCGATGCCGAATTGCTGGTGTTCGCGGATCAGTTGCTGAAGGAACTCGGGATCGCCGAGGGCGTGACGCTGACGCTCAATACCTTGGGCGACGCGGAAAGCCGCGACGCCTGGCGCGCGGCGCTGGTCGAGCATTTCGAGGCGCATCGCGGTGCGCTTTCGGAGGACAGCATCGCGCGGCTCGACAAGAATCCACTGCGCATCCTCGACAGCAAGGACCCGCAGGACCGCCCGGTCGCCGACAGTGCGCCCGACATCGATGCGTTTCTGACGAGCGAAGCGCAGGATTTCTTCGGCGCGGTCACCGCGGGGCTCGACGCCGCGGGGGTCGCGTGGGAACGCAATGCACGGCTGGTGCGCGGGCTCGACTATTATCGCCACACCGCGTTCGAATTCGTCACCGACCGGCTCGGCGCGCAGGGCACGGTGCTCGGCGGTGGGCGTTATGACGGGCTGATCGAGAATCTCGGCGGCCCGCCGACCCCGGCGGTCGGCTGGGCGGCGGGGATCGAGCGGCTGGCGATGTTGGTGGAGGAATCCGGTTCGTTTAGAACTCATGTGCCGGACGTTGCCGTGGTGGCGGAAAATATCGATTGCGAGCTGACGGCTTCCAGCTTGGCGGCGGCTTTCCGCCGTTCGGGCTTTTGGGCCGAGCTCGTGGCGACTGGCAGTCCTCGGAAGCGCTTCGATCGCGCGCGTAAGCTTGATCCCGCATTGATTGTTTCCCTCGACGTTCGCGATGGCGTTCACACGCGCAACATAAAGCTCCTGGATGAGCGCTATAATCGGTTGCCTACCGCCCACGCAGTCTTCGATTCCTTTTTCTCGTCACCCTAAACTTGTTTCAGGGTCCATGGCCCGAGGCCGAAAGGTCAGGCCATGGATGCTGAAACGAGTTCAGCATGACGAAGACTTGAAATGACAGTGAGTAGATGACCTCCGTTTCCGCCCGCCAGATCGATGCCATCATCGAACGCCACGCCGCGCTGCAGGCGCGAATGGCGACGGGGGACATGGCGCCCGCCGACTTCGTCGCGGCGTCGAAGGAGTTCTCCGAGCTCGAGCCCGTCGCGAAGGCCGCGGCCGAGGTCGTGCGGCTACGCGGCGAGGTGGTCGCGCTGAACGAGATGCTGGCTGATCCCGAGATGAAGGCGATGGCCGCCGAAGAACTTGCGAGTATCGAGGAGGCGCTGCCCGCCGCCGAACACGACCTCGCGATCAAGCTGCTCCCGAAGGACGTTGCCGACGAGCGCGCCGCGATGCTCGAAATTCGCGCCGGCACCGGCGGTGACGAGGCGGCGCTGTTCGCAGGCGACCTGCTGCGCATGTACAGCCGCTATGCCGATGCGCAGGGCTGGAAGGTCGAGATCATCTCGGCGAACGAGGCCGAGGTCGGTGGATACAAGGAAGTCGTCGCCAGCGTCGCGGGGCAGGGCGTCTTCGCCAAGCTGAAGTTCGAAAGCGGCGTCCACCGCGTCCAGCGCGTGCCGGTGACCGAAAGCGGCGGGCGCATCCACACCAGCGCCGCGACCGTGGCGGTGCTGCCCGAGGCCGAGGAGGTCGACGTGGCGATCAACGACAGCGACCTCAAGATCGACATCTATCGCGCGAGCGGTGCGGGCGGGCAGCATGTCAACACGACCGACAGCGCGATCCGCATCACGCATATCCCGACCGGGCTGGTCGTGATCCAGCAGGACCAGCGCAGCCAGCACAAGAACCGTGCCAAGGCGATGCAGGTGCTGCGCGCGCGGCTCTACGACCTCGAGCGCGAGAAGATCCACAGCGCCGAGGCGTCGGCGCGCAAGTCGATGGTCGGGTCGGGCGACCGCTCCGAGCGCATCCGCACCTATAATTTCCCGCAGGGGCGCGTGACCGACCACCGCATCAACCTGACGCTGCACCGCCTCCCCGAGATATTGGAAGGCGCGATGGACGAGCTGATCGACGCGCTGATCGCCGAGGATCAGGCGCAGCGGCTGGCGGGGCTGAGTGACTAGTTCGATTCACCCGTGCTTTCCCGACCCCGTTCGCATCGAGCGAAGTCGAGATGCCCATCGGAATAGCGCTGCGCCGTGGCGTGTCTCGACTTCGCTCGACACGAACGGAATTAGAGGTGGGTGATTGGGCGTGAGCGAGGTCGCCGACAATATCCGCACCGCGGCGAACCTCCTGTCCGCGGTAAGCGATACACCGCGGCTCGATGCCGAATTGCTGATGGCGCATGCGCTGGGGATCGAGCGGCAGGCCTTGCTGCTCGACCCGGCACGCTATGCGGTGCCCGAAATCTATGCGAACCTGATCGCGCGGCGGATGGGGCATGAGCCGGTGGCCTATATCGTGGGATATCGCGATTTCTGGACGATCCGGATCGAAGTGGGGCCGGGGGTGCTGATCCCGCGGCCCGACAGCGAGACGCTGGTCGAGGCGTGCCTCGACGTCACCGGGCACCAGCCGCGGGCGGGATGGCCCGCGCGCGTCCTCGATCTGGGCACCGGGCCGGGCACCTTGCTGCTCGCCGTGCTGAGCGAATTCCCCGAGGCGACCGGCGTCGGCGTCGACGCGTCCGAATTTGCGCTCGCCTATGCGCGCGACAATGCCGCAGCACTCGGCATGGCGGCGCGCACCGACTTCCGGTCGGGCGACTGGGGCGCAGGGGTCGACGGTCCGTTCGACCTGATCCTCTGCAACCCGCCCTATATCGCGGACACCGAATGGCTGATGCCCGATGTCGCCGACCATGAGCCGGCGGAGGCGCTGTTCGCGGGCGCCGACGGGCTCGACGATTATCGGCGGATCATCCCCGACCTGCCGCGTCTGCTGGCGCCCGGCGGGGCGGCGGTGCTTGAAATCGGGGCGAGCCAGCTTATGTCGGTTTCCGCCCTTGCCGAAGCTACGGGTTTTGCGGTGGCGTGCCGCCGCGATCTTGGCGACCGCGACCGCGCGCTGGTCCTGACATTTGCATCATGACGCCACGCAAAAATCGCTTGGTTTCGCCGCGAAAGCACGGTAGGGGCGGCTTACAGGCCTGATCAGGGTCCCTTTGGCGATGCGCAGCATCGATACTGGTCCGGCAGGTCTGCTTCCCACTTGCGATGCTTGTGCAGGGCCTTGGTCCGGCGCCGGCGGTAAAAGGAAGAGCCGCGCAGGGAGCGCGGGCACGACGCGCAAGGACGCGGTCGGCCAAAAGGGGTTGGCATAGCTTAGAGCTTATTCGACAGGATGTCTCAGTTGAACATGAACAACCGTCAGGGCGGCCGCCGTCGCGGCCGCAACAACAATAACAACAACAACCGCTCGCAGTCGGGCGGCGGTCGCGGTGGCGTCGATCAGGCGAACCGCATCGACAGCCGGGCCCGCGGCAACGCGGTGCAGATGATCGAGAAATACAAGAATCTGGCCCGCGACGCGCAGCTTGCCGGCGACCGGGTGCAGACCGAATATTACCTCCAGTTCGCCGACCATTATTTCCGCGTGCACAGCGATTTCCGCGCGCGCCAGGAAGAGCGCAACGGCGGCCAGCCCGATCGGCAGGATCGCCAGCGCGAAGTGCGCGGGGTCGAGGATTTCGACGCGCACGACGATACCGACATCGACGAGGGGCAGGGCGAAGAGGCCGGCGAGCGCGAGGACGCGCGCGAAGGCCGTGGCGACCGTGCCGAGCGCGGCGACCGGGCCCCGCGCCAGGATCGTGGCGAGCGGCCCGACCGCGGCGACCGCCAGGAGCGTCCCCGTCGCGACGATCGCGATGCCGATCGCGGCAACCGCCAGCCGCGCGCCGAGCGGGCGCCCGTGACGCCGACGCCGACGCCGGCCGCCGATGTCGACGCCGAGGCGCAGGGCGCCGAAGCCGAAGTTGCCAAGCCCGCGCGTGCACGCCGGACGACGCGTCGGCCGCGCGATGCCGATGTCGATACGGGTGCCGGGATCGACAGCGCCGTGCTGCCGCCCGCGATCGGACGTCCGGCGCCTGCCGCCGAACCCGAAGCGAGCGAAACCGCCGAAGACGCTCCGGCGCCGAAGGTTCGCCGCACCCGCCGCACGCTTGCGGCGCGCGACACCGGGGTCGAGGCCGCCGAATAGGTCATCGCGCCACCATCGCGGGCGTTTCAACGAAGCCCCGAATCCTTCGCGGACGTGCCACATTGCGGCGGCCGCGGCGGGTTCGGGGCTTCGTTCATGGGGCCCGATGCGCATCCCGATCCGGTACGATTTCGTGCTGGCCAATCGCGACGACTTGACCTAGCCTGCCCGGCAGCAACAGTGGGGAGAGCGATTATGCGCGCTTTGGCAAAGGCTTGGCTTCGTGGAGCTTGCCTGTCGGGAGCGGCCGTCGTTCCCTTGTTGGCACTGCCCGCCGCCGCGCAGCAGGAGGCCGACGGCACCGCGCAAGGCGATGTCGCGGTCACCATCTACAACAATGGTCAGTCGCTGGTGCAGGACGACCGCCAGCTCGCGGTGAATGCCGGGCGCAACCGCATCGAATTTCCCGACGTCTCGGCGCGGATCCGGCCCGAGACGGTGACGCTGTCGGGCGGCGGGCTTGCCATCGTCGAGCAGAATTTCGACTTCGACCTGCTAACCCCCGACAAGCTGATGGACAAGGCGGTGGGACAGTCGATCACGCTGGTGCGCACCAACCCCGCGACCGGCGCCGAACGCAGCGAGCGCGCCAAGGTGCTCGCCGCGAACGGCGGCATCGTGCTCCAGATCGGCGAACGGATCGAGGTGCTGCGCGACGACGGCCTGCCGGTGCGCGCGGTGTTCGACCGCCTGCCCCCCAATTTGCGCGCGCGGCCGACACTGTCGGTGACGGTACAGGCCGAAAAGGCGGGAACGGTTCCGGCGCGCCTTTCCTACCTCACCCCCAATCTCGGCTGGACCGCCGACTATGTCGCGCTGTTCGACGCCGCGAAGGGCGCGATGGACATGCAGGGCTGGGTGACGCTGACCAATTCGACCGGCACGACCTTCAGCAACGCACGGACCCTGCTCGTCGCGGGCAACCCCGGCGGGGGCGGTGGTTTCCGCCAGATGACCGGCGCGCTCGACGCTGCGGGAACCGAGAGCAACGACCGCGAACGGCTCGGCGACTATTATCTCTATCCGCTCGCCGAGCGCACGACGATCGCCAATGCGCAGCAGAAGCAGGTGAGCTTCCTCGACGTGAAGGGTGCGCCGGCGCGCTCGACCTATGAATATGTCAACGGCTGGCTGGGCAGCAGCACCGAACCGGTGAGCGCGGCGAGCGTGCTGCGCTTCTCGACCTCGGCCAACGGCGGGCTCGGCGATCAGCTGCCCGCGGGCACGATCCGCGTCTATATGCGCGACGCGCGCGGCGACCCGCAGTTCATCGGCGAGAACCAGATCGGCCACACCCCGATGGGATCGGCGATGACGCTGCGCACCGGCGACGCGTTCGACGTCAAGGTCCAGTCGACCGTCGTGTCGCGCACGCGCAAGGGCGATTCGCGCTGGGTGACCAAGATGAAATATGTCGTCTCCAACGCGCGGCCGGGTCCGGTGACGGTCGACCTGTCGCAATCGGGACTGTGGGGCGACGTGCGAATCACCGACGAAAGCCTCAAGAGCAACCGCATCTCGGCCGACCGCGTCGAATGGGCGGTGCCGGTGGCCGCGAACGGCAAGACCGAAGTCACCGCCACGTTCGATTCGCGTTACTGAGATCGGGACCGTGCGCTGGCGGCGCCTGTTCCCGCTGGCCCTCGCGGCCCTGATCGCGCCGCCGCTTGGCGCGCAGACGGCGCGCCTGCCCGCGGCACCCGCGCGCCCCGATGCCCCGGTCGTGGTGTCGTCGGCGCTCCAGGACGTCGCGGTCACCGTCTATCGCGCGCCGAATCGCGGTGCCGGACCGATCAACCCCAACTGGCCGCAAGGTTTCGCGCTGGTGACCGAGACGCGCCGGGTGACCCTGCCGGCGGGCAGCGCGGTGCTGCGCTTCGAAGGGGTATCCGAAGGGCTGCTGCCCGAGACGGCGGTGGTGTCGGGCATGCCCGACGGGGTGCGCGAGAAGAATCGCGACGCGCGGCTGCTGTCGCCCGCGGGGCTGGTCGATGCCTATCTGAAGCGTAGCGTCACGCTGCGCCGCACCGACCGCAAGACGGGCCGGGTCCGCGAGCAGGACGCGATCATCCAGGCGGGGCCGAACGGCGGGGTGATTCTCCAGACCGGCGAGGGGTATGAGGCGCTCGGCTGTTCGGGACTGCCCGAACGCATGCTCTACAGCCGCGTGCCCAAGGACCTGTCGGCGAAACCGACGCTGTCGATCCTCGTCGAATCGAGCCGCGCACGCACGGTGACGCTGCAGCTCGTCTATCTCTCCGAAGGTTTCGACTGGGCCGCCAACTATGTCGTCGACCGCGCGGGGGACGGCAAGGCGCTCGGGATGACCGGGTGGATCACCGTCGCCAACGGCGGGGTGACGAGCTTTCCCGGCGCGCAGCTCAACGTCATCGCGGGGCGGCTCAACAAGGGGTATCGCGCGCCGTTGCCGCGCACGCCGCCGGGCGCGCTGCAATTGCGCTGCTGGCCGATGGATATCACCAGCACGCATCCCTTCTGGGAATTGCCGCCGATCGTCGAGGTCGAACAGGATTATGCCGAAGAGGTGATGGTGACGGCGAACCGCATGGAACGCCGGGCCTATGTGATGGCGCCTCCGCCCCCGCCACCCCCGCCGCCCGCCGCGCCGCCACCGCCCCCGCCGCCCGCCGAAGATCTGGGCGACCTCAAATTCTATCGCATTCCGTTCCGCGTCGACGTGTCGGCGAAGGGGCAGAAGCAGGTCGCGCTGCTGATCAAGGACAAGGTCGCGGTCGAGCAGCTTTATTTCGGTACGCTCTATCAGTCCTATGGCGATGCGCCGCAGCCGCTGGTGACGCGGTTGCGCTTGCAGAACCGCGCCGAGGACGGGCTCGGGCTCGCGCTGCCGTCGGGGACCGCGGCGGTGTTCGAGACCGTCGGCGGGCGGCGCCTGCTCGCGGGCGAGGCGCCGGTCGGCGACAAGGCGGTCGGCGAGCGCGTCGATTATGACATCGGGCAGAGTCCGGCGGTGCAATCGCGCATCGTCGTGCAGAAGGACCCCGATCCCGACTATCGGCTGTGGCAGGTGACGCTGACCAACGCGCGGCCGTTCGATGCCGAGGTCGAGATGCTGATCCCCTTTGCGATCGACCCCGAACCCGCGGACTGGGAACGGCGCGGGGCGAGCTGGGTGTGGCGCGTGCGCGTGCCCGCGAACGACAGCCTGATCCGGACCTTTCGCCAGAAGCTGAAGAGCGGCTGACGCCGGTGATGCGGGGCGGTCGCGCGCGATCTGGAAGGCTCCTCGCTTCGGCGCTGCTGCTCGTCGCGGCACCGGTTTCGGCCAGCGACCCGCCCGTCGTGGTGTCGGCGGCGATCGACGATGTCGCGGTCACCGTCTACCGCGCCCCCGACCGGGCGTCGGGGGGCATCGATCCCGACTGGCCCGAAGGCTTCGCCTTCATTGCCGAGACGCGCACGGTCCGGCTGCCCGCGGGGACGGCGGCGCTGCGCTTCGAGGGGGTCGCCGAAGGATTGCTCCCCGAAACCGCGGTGGTTGCGGGACTGCCCGGCGGGGTGATCGAAAAGAACCGCGACGCGCGGCTGCTGTCGCCCGCTGGGCTGGTCGACGCTTATCTCAAGCGGAGCGTGACGCTCGAGCGCACCGACCCCGCGACGGGCAAGGTCCGCCGGCAGGATGCGATCCTCCAGGCCGGGCCGAACGGCGGGGTGATTCTGCGGACCGCGGAGGGCTATGAGGCGCTCGGCTGCGCGGGGCTGCCCGAACGGATGCGCTATGGCGGGGTGCCCAAGGACCTGTCCGCGAAGCCGACGCTGTCGGTTCTCGTCGCGAGCGACGCCGCGCGGACGGTGACGGTGCAGCTCCTCTATCTGGCCGAGGGGTTCGACTGGGCGGCGAACTATGTCGCCGAGCGCGCCGCCGATTCGCCGACGCTGGCGATGACCGGCTGGATCACCGTCGCCAATGGCGGGGTGACGAGCTTTTCGAACGCACAGCTCAACGTCATCGCCGGCCGGCTCGAGAAGCAGGAAGCGGCGGGGGCGCCCGAAAGCGAGGTCGAGCCGCTGCGGCTGAGCTGCTGGCCGATGGACAACACCAGCACGCATCCGCTGTGGACCTTGCCCCCGGTCGTCCCGGTCCGCGGGTCGCAATATGGCCTCGCGAGCGAGATCACCGTGACCGCGCGGCGGCGCGCCGAACCGATGATGGACGTGCCGCTGGCGGTGACCGCGATCAGCACCGCAGCGCTGGCCGAGCAGGAGGATCTCGGCGACCTCAAATTCTACCGCATTCCCTTTCGGACCGACGTTGCCGCGAAGCAGCAGAAGCAGGTCGCGCTGCTCGCGCGGGACCGCGTGACATATGAACAGCTTTATTCGGCGCGTGTCAGCGATCGGGCGCGCGGCGAGTTTCGGCCGGCCGGCGTCGTGATGCGGTTGTGGAATCGCAAGAATGACGGGCTGGGGCTGGCCTTGCCGGCGGGCGAGGTGGCGCTGTTCGAAAATGCCGATGGCCGGCGTCTGCTGGTCGGCGAGGCGTTTTCGCCGGACCGCGCGGTCGACGAGCGCATCGATTTCGACCTGGGGGTCAGCACCGGGGTGCAATATCGGGCCGTCGAACGGCCGCGCCCCGAAAAGACATGGGGCGACTGGGAGGTCATAATCACCAACGACCGCGGGGCCGATGCCGAGGTCGAATTGCTGATCCCTTTCGCGCTCGATCCCGAGCCGGCGGATATGGAACGGCGCGGCGACGATCGGGTCTGGCGCCTCCGCGTGCCCGCCAATGGGCGCCTGGTCCACGCCTTTCGCGAAAAGCGGGCCGCCGACGAATGAGGAGAGCGAGGATGACGGGCACGAGAATATGGGGCGCGCTGACGGTGAGCCTTGCCTGCGCGGCGCCCGCCGCGATGGCGCAGCCGACGGTGAGCACGAACGGACAGGGCGACGTCGCGGTCACCATCTATACGGGCGAGCTCGCGCTGGTCACCGATAGCCGGCAGATAAATTTGCCCGCGGGCACGTCGCGCGTCGAATTCCCCGACGTGTCGAGCCGCATCCGCCCCGAAACGGTGAGCCTCGTCGGTACCGGGCTGGAGATCGTCGAACAGAATTTCGATTTCGACCTGCTGTCGCCGACCGCGATGATGCAGAAGGCGGTGGGGCAGGAGATTACGCTGATCCGCACCAACCCCGCGACCGGGGCCGAACTGCGCGAGCGCGCGAAGGTGCTCGCGGTCAACGGCGGGGTCGTGCTCGACGTCGGCGGGCGAATCGAGATCCTGCGCGACGACAATCTTCCGGTGCGGGTGATCTTCGACGGCATCCCCGCCAATCTGCGCCCGCGGCCGACGCTGTCGGTGACGGTCGACAGCAAGGCGGCGGGGCCCCGGCCGCTGACGCTGCGTTACCTGTCCGAAGGGATGAGCTGGCGCGCCGACTATGTCGCGCTCTACGACGAAGCGGCCAAGGCGATGGATCTGCAGGGGTGGGTGACGCTGCGCAACAACAGCGGCACCGGCTTTGCCAACGCGAAGCTGTTGCTCGTCGCGAGCGACCAGATCGGGGTGCGGCGCGGGCGGCGCGGCGGCGAGGGCGAACCCGCGGAGCTGACCAGCGCGGGAACCGAGACGGCGAAGGCGGAGGCGCTCGCCGACATGAACGCCTATCCGATTGCCGACCGCACGACGATCGCCAGCGCGCAGCAGAAGCAGATCGCCTTTCTCGACGCGATGGCGGTGCCCGCGACGCGCGCCTACGCCGCATCGCACGACCGGCTGCGCTCGATCGAGGAAGCCCAGAGCGCGATGTCGACCTATCGTTTCTCGACCGGCAAGGGCGGGGTCGGCGACGCGATGCCGGCGGGATCGGTGCGCCTCTACGTCAAGGATGCGCGCGGCGCGGCGCAGTTCGTCGGCGAATCCTATATCGGGCATACGCCCGCGGGTTCGAAGCTGTCGCTCGCGACCGGCCGTGCCTTCGACGTCAAATATCAGCCCGTCGTCGAGAAGCGTGAGAAGCTCACCGAGGAGCAATGGACGCGCAGCAGCACGACGCGCGTGCGCAAGAACGGGGTCGTCGAGGTGACCGAGACCGACGTGAAGCGCAATTTCTGGCGCACGCACATGCGGTACATCTTCACCAACGCGCGGCCGCAGCCGGTCACGGTCGAGTTCACCCAGAGCGGGCTCAACGGATACAGCAACGACACGCGTGTGCCATTCGAGAGCATCGCCGCCGAGCCCGGCGAGACGTGGGACATGCGCAAATGGATGGTGACCGTCCCCGCGAACGGGCGCGCCGAACTTACCGTCCAGTTCGACACGCTGAACTGAGCGATGGCGCGCGCCGCATCCGGCTGGCTGCTCGCGATGGTCGCGATGCTCGCGGCGCCGGCGCGCGCGGACGAACCCCCGGTGGTGGCTTCGGCGAAGCCCGACCATGTCGCGCTCAGTCTTTACCGCGATCCGAACCGCGAACCCGATTCGCGGTTGCCCGCCCCCGACGAGGAAGAGCCGCTCGGCGGTTTCGCGCTGATTCGCGAGACGCGCACGCTCGACCTGCCGCGCGGACCGGTAACGATTCGCTTCGAAGGCGTGTCGAGCAGCATCATGCCCGAATCGGCATTGCTGCGCGGCGGCGACGCGAAGCCGCGCGAGAAGAATTTCGACCGGCGGCTCCTGTCGCAGCGCGGACTGATCCACGCCTTCACGGGGCAGCAGGTGCTGCTGCGCACGATCGACCCCGCAAGCGGCAAGCCGCGCTACGAGCGCGTGCGTGTCCGGTCGGGCCCCGAAGCGCTGATCGTCGAGCGCGGGGGCGGATTCGAGGCGGTGCAGTGCAGCGGACTGCCGCAGACCCTGCTCTACGACGCCGTGCCCGCCGGGCTCACTCCGGTGCCGACACTGTCGATGACGCTGGGCGACCAGCCGGGCGGGCGCACGACGCTCGAGCTCACCTATCTGGCGACCAATTTCGACTGGCAGTCGAACTATGTCGGCGAGGTCGCCGATCGCGCCGACGCGGCCGACCTCTTCGCCTGGCTGACCGTCGCGAGCGGCGATTCGACGAGCTTCGTTGGCGCCGACATGGCGGTGATCGCGGGGCGCATCGCTTTTTTCAACCAGCCGCCGCTTCCCGAGGGCGTCAACCGCTGGGAGGAAGAGGAGCGCCGCGAGGAGGAGGCGCGGCAGGATCCCTGGCACCCCGACAATATCGAGGTCTGGTTCGACTGCTGGCCGCAAGGTTCGACCGGGGCGGCGCCTTTTGGTTCACGGCTGTTCGGGCCGCAATCGCTGCCATCGGCCCAGCCCGAATATGCGCTGGGTCTTTTCTATGGCGGCGGGGGCGGCGGGTGCGGCGACGACGATGAATCGGGCTGCGACATCGTCGTCACGGGTAGCCGGATCGCGCCGCGCGAAGATATCGGCGACTATAAACTCTATCGCGTGCCGCAGCCGACAACACTCGGCGCGCACAGCCGCAAGCAGATCGCCTTCCTCGAAAAGGCGGGTGTGCGGGTGGAGATGCTCCATATTTTCGAGCTGCGCGGCGATGATGTTTCGGGCCCCCAGACGGTGCTGCGCATCGACAACCGGCGCGACGGCCCGCTCGGCGAGCCGCTGCCCGGCGGGCAGGTGGCGCTGTTTCAGGCGCGGGCGGGCGAGCGGATGTTCGCGGCCGATACGCAGATGAAGGACAAGGCGGTCGGCGAGCTCGTCGATCTCGACCTTCCCGATCCGGACGGGGTCTCGGTCGATGCCGACCAGGAGGAACTCGATTCGGGCGAGGGCTGGACGCGCTACCGGCTGACGATCGAGAATGACGGCGAAAGCGCCGAGCCGGTCGAGGTCAGCTTCGCCGACGCCTATGGTTATGCGATCGACAAGATCGGCAAGGCGGTCCGGGTGCGCAACGGCAAGCGCATCTGGTCGGTCACCGTTCCCGCCGAAGGCAAGCGCAGCGTCGAGTATCGCGTCCGCGAGATCGTGCGAATCGGCGCCGACAACCAGGATGATTGGGAAGGGCCGGACGAATAGCCCGGCCCCCGTGCCGGTCATTCGGGCGGCAGGGGCCGCGGCCGGTGATTTTCGTCGAGGGCGACGAAGGTGAAGACGCCCTCGGTCACGCGTTCCTCGGTGCGGCCGCCGTCGCGCGTCGCGATGACCTCGAGCCGGATCGCCAGCGAGGTGCGCCCGCGCCGCTCGATCGTCGCATAGAGCGAGATGATGTCGCGGAGCAGGATCGGGGCGATGAACTCCATCGTCTCGATCGCGACCGTCGCGACCGGACCCTGCGCGATTCGCCCGGCGATGATGCCGCCGGCGATGTCCATCTGCGACAGCACCCAGCCGCCGAAGATATGGCCGTTGGCGTTGATGTCGGCGGGTCGCGGGACGACGCGCAATATCGGGTCGCGCGGGCAGTCGGGCGCGGCGGGCTTACCGGTCATTTTTCATGTCCGGATCGTCTTCGAACGGATCCTCGATCGCTTCGTCGTGGCCGCTGCCGCTCGACAGGAAGACGAGCCCCATCAGCGCGGCGCCGAGCATCACCGACAGGCCGACCCCGGCGGCGGTCGCGATCATCATGTGGATGGTCAGCCCGCCGGGCAGGGTGGCCTGGAGCCATGCGAGCGCGAGCACGACCGCGCCGGTCGAGACGAGCGCCATGCCGCGCATCAGCCGGCGATAGCGCGCCCAGGCGATTCGCGACGTTTCGTCGCGGTCGAGCGGAGAGGGTTTGACCATGGCGGCCCTCATGGACCAGCGGACGCACGAGGCCAAGCGGCAAAGGGGCGCGGCAGGATGTTTCGCGTCGGGAGCGAATCATGATAGATTGTTCGTCCGGACATTTCGGCATGGGGAGCGGACAGGCATGACGATCGGAGCGATTCTCGGCGGACGGACCGGCGGTGTCATCTCGGCGCAGAAGGGCGACAGCGTGCGCGCGGTGGTCGACCTGCTCGCGCAGCATCGCATCGGCGCGGTTCCGGTGGTCGAGGGCGACACGATCGTCGGCATCTTCTCCGAACGCGATCTGGTGCGGCTGATGTCGGCCTATGGCCCCGAGGCGCTCGATCGCAGTCTCGACGACGTGATGACGAAATCGCCGGTCACCTGCGATTCGCGCATGGCGGTGATCGGCGCCTTGTCGCAGATGACGCAGAAGCGCATCCGCCACCTGCCGGTGGTCGATGGCGGCAAGCTGGTCGGATTCGTGTCGATCGGCGACCTCGTCAAATATCGCATCGACCATATCGAGGCCGAAGCCGCGGCGATGCGCGACTATATCGCGTCCTGATTCGCCTACCCGCTAGGCGCGGCGGCTACGCCGGATCGGCGCCTTTCCGGCGCAGCACGAGCCGCAGCACCTCGCCGATCGCCTCGCGCTCGAGCAGCCAGAGCAGCGCGCCGTAAAGGGCGACGCCGAGCCCGACGAGGAGGATGAGCCGAACCGGCGGGCTCCAGCCGAGCCCCGCGAGAAAGGTCGCCGCGAACCCGACCCCGATCGCCATCAGCAGCGCCGGCACGAGCCCGGGCAGCATCGCGCGCGCGATGTCCCAGAGCGTCACCCCGATCAGCGGCGCCGCCAGCCGCGCGGTGAGCAACAGCAGCAGCGGCGCGGCGACGAGCCACGCCCAGGCCATGCCGATCAGCCCCCATTGCGAACCGGTCAGGAAGGCGGCGGGAAAGATGATCGCGCCGCCGAGCGACGCGACCATCGGGATCGAGGGTTTGCCGAGCGCATTGGCGACCGGGGCGAACAGGATCTGCACGGT